>DASRJN010000701.1:0-27308 GCA_035649455.1 Acidimicrobiales bacterium | reverse complement strand
GCCATCCCGTACTACTTCGGGACCAAGGACGCGCTGGTCACCGAGGCCCTGGTGGCCGAGGCGCGCGAGCTGGTGGGGCCGGTGCTGGAGCTGCTCGCCGGCCCCGGGCCGGCGGCCGAGCGGGCCGCGGAGGCGGTGGCGCGGTTGAACGAGCTGTTCGAGGCCAGCCGCGAGCGGGTGCCCGTCTACCTCGCTGCCCTCGCGGCGGCACCGCACACGCCGGACGTGCGCGGCGCGCTCGGCTCGCTGTGGGCGGACATCCGGGCCGGGCTGGCCGAAGACGTCGCCCGCGAGGTCGACGGCGGCCGGCTGCCGGGCTGGATCGCGCCGGACGCCATGGCCGCGGCCATCCTCAGCTTGGTGAACGGGGTCGTCGTCGCCTCGGTGATCGACCCCAGCGGCCCCGATCATCGAGCCGTCGCCGCGCAGTTCCTCGCCCTGCTGCTGGCGGCCGAAGCGCCCGGGCGATGACCACCGCCCAGCGGCGACCCTGGTCCGACCGGACGACCCGGGTCCTGGCCTGGGCGGCCGTCGCCTGGACCGTCGCCGTCGGGCTGGCGCTGCTCGCCGTGCCTACGGGTACCAGCGTGGGCGCGGCGTCGTCCGGAGTGGGCTCGACCGGCTCGGAGGTCGTGACCACGACGTCGCACGAGACGCTGCTGGAACACGAAGGCGCCGGCGTGGTCGCGCTGCTGCTCGTGCCGGTGGTCGTGGCGCTCGCCGGAGCGCTGGGCCGCGGGGCCACGGTCCGGCGGCGCCGCATCGCCGCGGGTGGGGTCCTGGCCGTGGCCTGCGTGCTGGGCGCCATGACCCTCGGGATCTTCTACGTCCCCGCGGCGGCCCTGCTCCTCACCGCCGGGCTCAAAGCAAGGACTTGAGCAGCGCGCGGGTGCGCATCCGGGACTCGTCGTCGAGCGCGAACTCGACCGGCGTGAAGTCCGTGGTGCCGGCGTCGGCGAAGGACTGGATGCCGGCCCGCACCGCCGCCTCGTCGCCGACCAGCGACACCCCCGCGGGGCCGTCGACGCCCTCGACGTCCATGACGCCCCGGTAGCTCGGCAGGTCGTTGTAGCCGGCCAGGAACGTGGCGATGATGCCGCGCACGTCGTCGGCCTGGTCCGTGACGCACACCGGGACGCCGGCCACGATGCGGCCCGGCTCCCGGCCCGCGTCCGCGGCCGCCTTGGCCATGGCCGGGGCGATCAGCGTCTCGATCGTGCGCGGCCCGCTGAGCCACAGGATGTTCCCGTCCGCCGTCCCCCCGGCGAGCTCGAGCATCCGCGGCCCCATGGCCGCCAGCAGCACCGGGGGAGCGGGCACGTCGGGCGGGCCGCCGGTGGCATCGGCAAAGCCCGACCAGATCTCCCCGGTGGCGTCGACCGCCCGGTCCCGCAGTGCCGGCAGCAGCACCGCGAGGTACTCCTCCATGTGCTGGGCCGGGTGGGCGAACGGGATGCGGAGGCGCTCCTCGATCACCGTCTTGTGCGCCAGCCCGATGCCCAGCGCCAAGCGCCCGCCGGCCATGTCGGACACCGTGAGCGCCTGCGCGGCGAGCATCAGCGGGTGGCGTAGCCAGGTGGCGATGACCGCCGTGCCCAGCTCGATGGTCGACGTCGCCCGGCCCGCCGCACCGAGCACGGTCAGGGCATCGGGCACTGCCAGCTGGGCGATCCAGTAGGAGGCGAAGCCGTCCCGCTCCGCCTCGACCGCATGGTCGACGAGCTCGGAGACGGGACGGTTGAGGGCGATGAGGCTCGAGCCGTTGATGCCGATGCGCATCCCACGATCATGCCCCGCGCGGTACAACGGCGCAGGCAGGACAAGGAGCGGAGCCGTGGAACGAGGCGATTTCAAGGGCAGGATCGGGCGCTACCACTGGGAGTCGGAGGCGTACTGGCCCTCCGAGCCGTCGCCGCCCCCCGGCGCCCCCAACGTGCTGATCGTGCTGCTCGACGACGTCGGGTTCGCGCAGCTCGGCTGCTTCGGCTCCGACATCGCCACGCCCACGTTCGACGGCCTCGCCGCCTCGGGCTTGCGCTACGCCAACTTCCACACCACCGGGCTGTGCAGCCCCACCCGGGCGTGCGTGCTGACCGGCCGCAACCACCACTCGTGCGGGATGGGCCGCATCGTCGAGCTGGCATCGGGGTTCCCCGGCTACGACGCCCGCATCCCCCGCTCATGTGGGCTGCTCCCGGCCATGCTGACCCCGCACGGCTACGCGGCCTACGCGGTGGGGAAGTGGCACCTCACCCCGGACGAGGAGGAGCACCTCGGCGCCCGCCGGGACCGCTGGCCGCTGGGCCGGGGCTTCGAGCGGTTCTACGGCTTCTTCGGCGGTGAGACTCACCAGTACGTGCCCGCCCTGATGCACGACAACCACGTCGTCGAGCCGCCGGGCCGGTACGAGGACGGCTACCACCTGACCGAGGACCTGGTGTCCCGGGCGATCGAGTTCCTCGACGACCTGCGCCACGTCGACGTCGACAAGCCGTGGCTGATGTACTTCGCCCCCGGGGCGTGCCACTCGCCCCACCAGGCCCCGGCGGACTGGATCGCCCGCTACCGCGGGCACTTCGACGCCGGCTGGGACCGCTGGCGTGACGACACCATCCGGCGCCAGATCGACGGCGGCCTGCTGCCCGCGGCCACCGAGCTGTCGCCCCGGCCGGACTGGGTCCCGGCGTGGGCGACCCTCGGAGAGGCCGAGCGGCGGGTCTACGTCCGCTACATGGAGGCGTTCGCCGGCTACCTGTCCCACACCGACGCCCAGGTCGGCCGGCTGGTCCGCTGGCTGGACCAGCAGGGCGAGCTCGACCGGACGCTGGTGCTGGTCCTGTCCGACAACGGGGCGTCGTCGGAGGGTGGGCTGCGGGGCTCGCTCAACGACGCCCGGGCGTGGAACGTGCTCACGACCACGGTCGAAGAGGCCGACGCGCGGCTCGACGAGATCGGCGGGCCCCGCATCCACAACAACTACCCCTGGGGCTGGACCGTCGCCGGCAACACCCCGTTCCGCCGCTGGAAGCGCGAGACGCACGAGGGCGGGGTCGCCGATCCGCTCGTGGTCTCCTGGCCGGGGGGCATCACCGCACACGATGAGGTGCGCCGGCAGTACGTGCACGCCATCGACCTCGTGCCCACGATCCTGGAGGTGATCGGCGTCGAGCCGCCCTCGAGCCTCGGCGGCATCGAGCAGCGTCCGCTGGAGGGGGTCAGCTTCGCCTACAGCTTCGACGAGCCGGAGGCCCCGGAGCGCCACACGACGCAGTACTACGAGATGTTCGGCTGCCGGGCCCTCTACCACGAAGGCTGGAAGGCCGTCGTGTACCACCCGATCCAGGCCGACGAGCCCGGTCTGGACGCGGTCGAGTGGGAGCTGTACGACCTGGCCGGCGACCCGTCGGAGTGCCACGACCTGGCCGCGGCCCACCCCGAGCGCCTGCAGGCGCTGGTCGAGCGCTGGTGGGTGGAGGCGGGCCGCTACCAGGTGCTGCCGCTCGACAACCGGCCGTTCTCGGACCTGGTGTTCGACCGGCCCTCGCCGGTCAAGCCTCGCGGGCGCTACGTCTACCGGCCCGACCGCGCCCCGGTGCCCGAGAGCGTGGCCGTCAACGTCAAGAACAGCCGGCACGCCATCACCGCGCACATCGAGATCGACGGGCCGGGGCCGGTGGAGGGCGTGCTCGCCGTCCAGGGCTCGGTGCTGGGCGGCTGGTCGTTCCACCTGCTGGACGACGGGCGGCTGTGCTACGTGCACAACCTGTCCGGGTGGCGTGAGTACCGGATCGAGGGCGCCGTGGGCGACCGGCTCGGCCGCGGGCCTCACACGCTGGGGTTCGAGTTCACCCCCGCGGCCGGCGGCGCGCCGCACCGGGGTGCGCTGGTGGTCGACGGCGACCTGGTCGGTTCCGGTGACATCGCCCGCGTGGCCTGGAGCCGGTTCTCCATCACCGGCGCTGGGCTCACCGTGGGCTGGGCCCGGGACTTCTCGCCCGCGGCCGGCGACTACCGCGGCCCGTTCCGCTTCACCGGCCGCCTCGACCGGGTCGTGATCGACGTCGACGGCGAGCCGTTCCTCGATCCGGTGGCCGAGGTGGCCGACCTGCTCGCCTCCCAGTGATCGAGGCGGCCGCGGCGTAGGTTGTGGACATGCCGGAGCCAGCTGTCGCCCGCCGGCCGCGGGGCCGCCCGTCGAGGGAGGACGGGCCGGTCGCGCCCAACGACGACATGCTGCCCCTGGCGCTGGAGGCGTTCGCCGACCTCGGGTTCGAGGGCGCCTCGATGCGGGACCTCTGCCGCCGGCTCGGGGTGAGCCACAACCTGCTGCACCAGCGGTTCGGGTCGAAGGACCGGCTCTGGTACGCCGCTGTCGACCACGGGTTCCGGGCGCTGGCCTCCGACCTCGTGGTCTCCTCGGAGGCCGACGAGTACGAGGACGACCTCGAGCGGCTGCGGTTCCTCATGATCCGCTGGCTCGAGGTCATGGCGGGCGCACCCGCCCTGGCCCGGATCATCAACCAGGAGTCCAGCACCGGCGGCCCCCGCCTCGACTACATGTTCGATCGCTACATCTGGCCGGTGACCAAGACGGTGAGCCGGTTCCTCGCCGGGCTGGAGCGGGAGGGGCGGGTCCGGCACCTCGAGCCCGGCACCTGGCACTTCCTCATGGTCCACGGGGCGGGGGGCCCGCTGAGCATGCGGGCGCTGGCGGAGCGCTTCGGCGGCGCACCGACGACAGACGCCGAGGTGCGCCGGTACGCCGCCGAGGTCGTGGACGTGCTCCTGGCCGGCCTGCGCACCGACCAGGAGCGGTCGGCTCAGGCCGAGCGGTCGGCGAGCTTGTGAGGTAGTCCGAGCGCGTAGCGGAGGCCGTCCTCGGCCCGGGCCAGGGCGAAGATCGGGGGCTCCTCGAATCGCCACAGCCGCGCGCGGGTGCCCTGCCAGCCGGTGAGGTCGAGGATCCCGTTCGTGGCCCGGCGGGCGGCCTCGTTGGCGCCTTCCATGGTGGCGAGGTCAGTGGTGGTCTTCACGTAGTCGGACGCGAGGAACAGGTTGGGGACCTTGGTGACGGCGGGCGGGCGCTTGGCCCACGAGTCCACCGTGTTGACCAGCAGCTGCTCGGCGTTGTCGACCGGCGTCCCGTTGGGACCGAAGCGGATCGCCGGGTCGAGGAAGCGGTGCACGACGTCGCTGTCTCGCAGGATGATGCCGTCCTCGTCGAGCGAGATCTTCATCTGCTCCCAGATCTCGTTGAGGATCTCCTCCTGGGTGCACTGCCGGGCGGTCTTGCCGTAGAGGATCCCGGCCGCGTTCCAGTTGGAGACGTCGACCGAGACGATGTCCCGCACCCGGCCGTCGCCGTAGGTCGACAGGTCCCGACTCCAGAACTGGCCCTGGGAGATCGAGGTGAGCGCCCAGGGGGAGTCGACGTAGGTGACGTGGCCCTTGGCGATGGGCAGCGACCGGGACAGGAAGTACTGGACACCGGTCATCCAGTCCGGCATCAGGTCGTCCATGCCGGCCAGCGCCGGGTCCAGCCCGCGGATCTGGGGGCCGATCACCTGCCGGGCGCCTTCGACCGGGATGGCCAGCACGTAGACGTCGGCGGTGACGGTGCGCGCCTGCCCGCCGGTGCGGACCCGGGCGCCGGCGATGGCGCCGCCCTGCACGCCCAGGCCCTCGACGGTGGTGTCGGGGAACCAGCGCACGCCGCGGTTGCGCAGGTAGGCGAGCCAGGGATCGATCCAGGCCTCGGTGGTCGGGCCGTTGAGCAGCCGGCTCGCCTCGTCGTACATGCTGAAGACGATGTTGGACACCAGGATGCGGGTGGCCTGCAGCCCGATCGTGCGGGTGCTGGCCAGCTCGGCCTGGGCGGCGACCAGGTTCCGGGTGAGCGACCGGGTGAGCAGGTTCTGGTAGAGCGGGCCGAACCGCTCGGCGCGCACGAAGTCGAACCAGCTGATCTTGTCGTACTGGTTGTCCCGGCGGGCGTCGCTGGAGGTCACGAACTCGGTGAGCCGGGTGGCGAAGTAGGCGATCTCGTTCACGCCCAGCCCGGGGATCACGCCCAGCAGCCCGATCAGCGCCTGCGTGAGGTCGGTGAACGGGTTGACCGAGTTGAGCTTCTTGTACGGGAACGGGATGTCCAGCGCGTCCCGGCGCGAGAAGCGGGCCTGCTCGCCGAACACCAGGTTGTCCTTGACCCCGTTGCGGTTCGACCCGTAGGGGATCCGGGACATGGTGTCGATCACGTGGCGGTAGTAGCCCGGGAAGAACCGGAAGCCGTGCTCACCGGGCAGGTCGGCCCGTCCGCCGGAGCCCGTGCCCGGCGACGGGATCGAGCGGCACTTCCCCCCGGCCACCGGGTAGCGCTCGTAGATGTCGACGGTGAAGCCGCGCTCGATGAGCTCGTGGGCGGCGCTCAACCCCCCGCAGCCCCCGCCGAGGATGGCGACGTGGCGCTTCCCGGCGAAGTCGGCGAGGGCCGCGCCCGAGGCTCCCGCCGCGGGTGTGAGGCCGACGATCCCCCGGGCCGGCGAGGTGGTGAACACCGCGGCGGTGGCGCCCACGGCGGCCGCCTGCGCGAGGAACTTGCGACGATCCATGTCCGGCATGACATCCCCCCTCTGGTCTCGGCTCACCGTAAGAGGGATGTTGACAACCGTCAATATAAAAATTGGCGAGTGTCAACAGAATGACGATCATGTCAGGCTTGCACGCGCGTGGTGAAATGGGGGTAACAGGGTGAAACGGGGACCGGGGATCAGACGGTGAGCGACGAGCCAGAGCACAGCAACGACGATGGCGACCCGTTCCCCATCGAGCCTGACGTCCCGCGCCTGGCCCGGATCCGCAACGCCATCAGTGGCGGAGACGCGAACTTCTCCGCCGACCGCACCGTGGTGAAGGAGCTGGCCGACGCGGCGCCGACCGGCCTCGAAGGCTTGCAGGCCGTGATCGAGGCGCTGCACCGCTTCAAGGCGCGGGCGGTGCGCACGGTCGCGGCCGAGTCGGGCATCCGCCAGTTCCTGCACATCGGCACGGCCACATCGTCGACCGGGATGGTGCACGAGCAGCTGCGGCCGATCGTCCCCGGCGCCCGGGTCGTGTACGCCAGCTACGACACCACCACCCTCGCCCACGTGCACGACCTGTGGCGGGACGCCCCCGAGGGATCCGTGGCCCATGTGCACAGCCGGTTCGAGGACCCCCAGCGGATCCTCGACGGGGCGGCCGAGACCCTGGACCTCGACGACCCCGTCGCGGCCCTCTTGCCGACCTCGCTCAACGTGCTCAGCGACGAGGACGCTCAAGCGCTGGTGGATGCGCTGCGCGGCGCCCTCGTCTCCGGGAGCTACCTCGTGGTCGCCGAGACCAGCCTCGACATCTACGCCGAGGGCGCGGCCGAGGTGGTCGAGGTGCTCAACGCCGCGCTGGAGGAGCCGTACATCGCGCGCAGCCGCGACGCGATCGCCCACCAGCTCGAGGGCTTCGACCTGATCGAGCCGGGCCTCGTCCCCGTCGAGCACTGGCGGAACGACGGCGACCCGCCCTTCCTCCCCGAGGGCCAGCTCGTCCCGCTGTTCGCCGCGGTCGGCCGCAAGCCCTGAGCCGGCGCCCCGCCGCACGGTGTCAACCGTGGTCGAGCACCGTCCGGGCGCGTGAGAGCAGCTCGTCGCGGGTGAACGGCTTGGCCAGGACCTCGGCCCTGCCGTCCAGCGTCGACGGGAGCGCGACCCGTTCCCGCGCGTAGCCGGAGACGAACAGGACGCGGATGCCCGGCCTGGTCTCGTTGAGCCGGCGGGCGACGGTCGGGCCGTCCATCCCGGGCATCACGACGTCGGTCACCAGGAGGTGGATCGGGTCGCGGCAGACGGCGGCGACGTGTAGGGCACGCTCGCCGTCCGGCGCGTCGAGGACCTTGTAGCCGCCGCGCACGAGGAGGCTCCGCGCCCGAGCCCGTACCGCCTCGTCGTCCTCGACCAGCAGCACCGTCTCGCTGCCGCCGATGACCGCGCCGGTCCGCGGCCGGGGTGTGTCGCGCGCGACCTCGCCGGCGGGAACGGGCAGGTAGACCGTGAACCGCGTGCCCCGACCCAGCTCACTGTCCACGGTCACCGTGCCGCCGCTGTCCGAGACGATCTCCCGGACCGTCGCCAGGCCCAGGCCCGCGCCCAGTCCCGGCTCCTTGGTGGTGAAGAAGGGCTCGAAGATGCGATCGAGATCCTCGGGACCGACCCCCACGCCGCGGTCGGCCACGGTCATCGTCGTGTAGGGGCCGCTCGGGAGCTCGCCGTCACCCGGGACGCCATGGTCGAGCTCGACGATGCCCGTCGCACACTCCAGATGGCCGCCGCGCGGCATGGCGTCGCGCGCGTTGACGGCCAGGTTCACGACGACCTGCTCGAAGCGGTGGCGGTCCACGCGGGCGAGGCAGCGCACCGGGCTGAGGCGCACGTCGAGCACGACGTCCTCGCCGATGAGCTGCTCCAGCATGGTGGCCACGTCGGTGATGATCTCGTTGATGTCGACGATGGTCGGCTGCAGTACGTCCTGCCGGCTGAACGACATGAGGTCCACGACGAGCGACCGCGCCCGGCTGACGGCCGCCTCGATCTCGCGGGCGGACCGAGCCGCAGGGTGGCCGTCGAGCTGATCGAGGAGGTCCTCGCTGTGGCCGAGGATGGCCGTGAGAACGTTGTTGAAGTCGTGGGCGATCCCGCCGGCCAGCCGACCCAGGGCGTCCATCCTCCGGGAGATCTCGAGCTCGCGCTCGAGCTCGGACCGCTCCGACCGGTGCTTCTCCTCGAGGAGCGCCTGGGCCCGTTCCAGATCCGCCAGCGCTCGGGCCCGCCACAGGGACACGATGAAGACGACGAAGAGGATCGACGAGAGCAGCGGGATCTCCACCAGCTCCTCGGACTGCGTCTGTCCCGATTCGACCGCCCGGGCGACGATGATGGTCGCCACTGGAACATAGACGACGGCGCGCAGGGCAAGCGCCCACAGCCCCAGGAACATGGCTGACACCGTGAGCACGACGAAGACGATGTGGAACCAGAAGACGACCGCGTCGGTGAACACCGCGAGCAGGACGGCGCCGAGAAGGCCGATGTCGATGGCCCACTCCCAGCGCCCCAGCAGGGGCCGTCCCCGAGCGCGCATGAACGCCACCGGAAGGATCGTCCACCCTCGCTCACCGGAACCCGCCATCCCGCCTGGCATTGTCTCACCAAATTCTCAACAAACTCTCAACCGATGCTCGGACGGCCACCGATCCGTTGATCCGCACGGCGTGAGCGTGCACGGTGCCGACGGATGGTCGTAGCCACGTCAGGTCGCACAGTGCTTGCGGCGGCACGCCGGGCGGCATACCGTCCGGCCGTGGGTCAGGTGTCGGGCGTTGCCGATGGCCCTAGCGGGCGCATCCTCCTCGTCGAGGACGATCCCGCGGTCATGACCCTGACCCGGGACCACCTCGAACGGGACGGGTTCCACGTGCGGGCCACCGGTGACGGCGTGACTGCGCTCGACAGCCTTGCCACTGAGCCCCCCGACCTGGTCGTGCTCGACCTGCGCGTCCCGGGCTTCGACGGGTTCGAGGTGCTGGCCGCGGTCCGGAGGCTGAGCGACGTCCCCGTCGTTGTCGTGACGGGTCGCAGCGACGAGCTCGACCGCGTGCTCGGCCTCGAGATGGGCGCCGACGACTATGTGGTAAAGCCGTTCTCGACCCGGGAGCTCGCCGCCCGCGTACGATGCGTGCTCCGGCGGGCTCGACCGCCGCGTGAGGACCACGAGCTGTGCTTCGACGGGATCGTCATCGATCCGGTGACGCGCGAGGTCGTGGTCGACGGCCGGCTGGTCCCGCTCACGAGCCGCGAGTTCGACCTGCTGCACTTCCTGGCTGCGTCACCCCGCCAGGTGTTCAGCCGGGCGCAGTTGCTCCGCCAGGTGTGGAGCTCGTCGCCCGACTGGCAGGACGCCGCCACGGTGACCGAGTACATCCACCGGTTGCGCAGCAAGATCGAGGCCGACTCCCACGAGCCCCGGTGGATCACAACCGTGTGGGGTGCGGGCTACCGCTTCGAGGGCTAGCGCCCTCCGCGGTGGGCTCACTCCCCGACGTGTTGTGAAACCGTTGAGAACCGCGTGAGCCGCGCGTGACCTGTCCGAGCCAGGCTCGTCCCGGACTTCGCAGGACGGGAGGCGCGGATGCGACGGAGCGGGGTAGGGGGGCATCGCGGCGCGGGGCGGATCGAGGCCCTACGGGCGCTCGCCATCCTGATGCTCATCGCCTCGCTGACGGCGGTGCGGCCGGCCATCGCGCCCGAGCCGGCCTCCGCCGATCCGGCCGAAGTTACCATCCAGGCGGTCGACGCCGTGACGGGCGACCCGATCACCCACTTCAAGTGGGTCGTCAACCTCGACAACAGCCATGACCAGGCGTCGCTGGAGAACCCGCAGAGCTTCAGCCCGGTCATGGCCACCGGCGACGAGACCAACCCGACCGTGTCCCTGCCCGACACGGTGGCGCCCGACCGGGGCTACCTGGTGTCCGTGTACGCCAACGACGGGGTCGGGGCGCTGAACGACCCGGAGTACAAGATCGGTGGCACCCACTTCACGCTGCCGCAGGACGCGGGCGACGTCGTCGTGGAGCTGCAGCCCAACCCGCTCCCGCTCGCCACCATCAAGGCCCGGGTCTTCCTCGACAACGCCACCATCAACGGGGAGTGGGACGCCAACGCCGAGCCTCCGCCGACCGACGTCGAGTCCTTCCACGTCGTCATCGAGGACCGCATCGGCGAGGTCACCACCGACTGGTTCGGCAACCCGATCTGCACCGAGTACGAGGACCTGAACGGCAACGGCGTGTTCGACTTCCCGGGCGACCTCGATCCCAACGGCGATCCGGTCCCGATCCCGGGCACGGGGGGCTTCTGCCATCCGGCGCCGGACGGCATCGCGACGATCCCGAACCTGGGCCCGGACAAGTACGCGGTGGAAGCGATCCCGCCCACCGGGTCGGACTGGGTGCAGACGAGCACCATCGAGGGCACTCTGCACAACGACGCCTGGATCGTGGAGGGCGACCGGGGCTTCGCCACCGAGCCCGAGGCCGGGCTGTTCACCCAGGTCTGGTTCGGGTTCGTCCGGCCGTGCAGCTTCGGTGACACGGGCGACTCCTGCCCCACCAACGACACCGCGGGCACCGGCCTGGTCAAGGGGACCGTCCGCACCAACAAGCTCGACCAGTCCGAGACCACCTTCGTGCTCGGCAACCCGATCCCCGACGCCTACGTCGGGCTCACCGACATCGGCGCCAACGACGAGCAGGTCTACATGGCGCGGGCCAACCCCGACGGCACGTTCGAGATCCCCGATGTGCCGGCCTCGACCTACATCCTGTCCATCTGGGACCGGTCGCTCGACCACATCATGAAGTTCCTGCGATTCACCGTCCCCGAGGGCGGGACCATCGACATCGGGGGCCTGATCGGCAGCGAGGGCGGCCGCGGCGTGGCGCCGTGGTTCGGCAAGATGGTCGGCTCGGTCTACCTGGACACCAACGAGAACGGCGTCCGCGACCCCGGTGAGACACCGATCCAGGGCGTCGACCTCGACACGCGGTACAAGGACGGCACCATCCAGTACACCGCGTTCACCGACAACGGTGGCCGCTACGAGTTCCCCGAGGTGTTCGAGCTCGAGCACTTCTTCATCTCGGAGGTCGGCTACGGCCGCTTCAAGCAGACCGGGGTCTCCGTCTACAACACCGACGAGTTCGACAACCCGGTCAACTACCCGTGGGCCAACGACTGCACCGACATCGACGGCAATCCGGTGTCGCCGTGCTCGCCGGGCACGCCCGAGCGCGAGTGCACCGACGCCGCAGACTGGCGCACCTGTGAGCACGGCCCGATCCAGCAGGACTTCGGGCTCGCCTCCCTGCTCCAGGCGACGTTCCTCTCGGCCGGCCAGAGCTACTACTTCGACTGGGGGAAGAACGCCTTCGGGGCGGGTGAGAACGGCGGCATAGTCGGGATCGTCTTCAACGCGACCACGCGCAACGAGCTGGACGCGAGCCTCCAGGCCAACGAGGACTACGAGCCGGGCGTCCCCGGCGTGACGGTCAACCTCTACGCCCCCCAGCTCGACGCCACCGGGCAGGTCGTGCACGACCCCGTCACCGGGGCGGTGGCCAAGGACCACATCGCCAACACCTACATCTCCGACAGCTGGTACGACGTGCGCCCGACCGACTGCGTGCCCGTCGGCAGCTTCGGGCGCGACCCGACTCAGATCCAGCCCTACCCCGACATCTGGGACCGTTGCCTCGAGCTGGAGTCCCTGCTCAACCAGGACCGGCCCGGCGTGTTCGACGGCGGCTACGCCTTCGACCTCGACTGCTCCAACCCCTCGGCCACCGACCCGATGGACGTGGGTCAACTGCTCCCACCGGACCAGTGCCCGGTGATCGGCGCGGGCCAGTGGATCGTCGAGATCACGCCCCCGACGGGGTTCCGCAGCGTGATGGAGGAGGACATCAACGTCTTCAGTGGCGACCAGTTCGTGCCGTCCGTCGTGCCGCCGCCGTGCGCGGGACCCATGCACACGGTCCACGTCGTGGACGACCCGGCCGCCGCCACCTTCGATCCGGCCGATCCGAGCGGGACACAGGGCGTCTACAACCCCGACTTCCTGGCGACGCCGTCCGCCGCCGCGCCCAACGGCGGCAGCCCCTACGAGGGCCAGCAGAAGCCGCTTTGCAACGCCCGGCTGATCGACCTCAAGAACGGGTTCAACGCCAACTCCGACTTCTTCACCTTCACCGATGCCCGCTACGCCGGGAGCGCGGCCGTCACGCCCACGGGCACCGGCGTCCCGGTGCCGGGCCGCATCGTCGGGATCCTCCTAGACGACCTGGCCCTCGACCTCGACCCCAACTCGCCGAACTACGCCGGCAAGCGCGGCATCCCCAACACTCCGATCGGCTTGCGCGACTTCACCGGCAAGCTCGTCACGACGGTGTACTCCGACGACCTCGGGCGGTTCGAGGTGCTGCTGCCCTCGACCGGCACCTACAACTGCCCGCTGCCGGCCGGCCCGTGCCCCGGGATGTACTACGTCGTCGGGAACGACCCGGGCGACCCGGCCAGCCCCGACCCGAACTTCAACCCCAACTACCAGACGCTGCCGCTGGTGTTCGACGTCTGGCCGGGCCTGACCACGTACGCCGACGTCGCCATCATCCCCAACACCAACTTCGTCGCCCCGGGACCGCACCCGCCGGTGGCCCAGTTCGACACGCCGCCCGAGTGCGTCGCCCCCAGCGATACGCCGAGCATCGCCTCGGTGTCGCAGCCTTACGGCACCGCCGGCACGGGCATCACCGTCAACGGGACCGGCTTCGGCTCGTCCGGTGAGCTCACCCTCGGCGGCGTCCCCGTCACGACGACGTCGTGGAGCAACACGTCGATCACGTTCGACGTGCCTGCGGCCGGGGGCGTCGCCCCCGGGGCCCGCCAGCTCCTCGTCACCAACGCCGCCAGCGGCTCCGGCAGCAACAGCGGGATGACCTTCCACGTCCTCGGTGCGGGCTACAACCCGCCCCAACGTCACGTGGGCCCGGGCCAGACCTACGAGGACCTCCAGGCGGCCCTCGACGATGCGCAGGACGGCGACCTGGTCCTGGTGCACCCCCAGGCGACCCCGTACTTCGGCCACTTCATCATGCACGCGAACGTGAAGCTGCAGGGCTACGGCCCAGGGGCGAGCATCCTCGACGGCCGGTTCGTGTTCGGAGCCACGCTCGACCAGGCGGGCTTCGAGGCCAAGTGGGCGACGATCCCCTTCGACGGCCCGGCCGAGGTGCCGTGGGGCCAGGTGGTCACCGTGCTGGCCGAGGACGGCGAGTTCCACTCGGGCTTCAACCCCCAGATCGACGGGTTCAAGATCCAGTACGGGCGGAACGAGCGGGGCAACGGCGTGGCGCCCAACCAGGGCGGCGGCGTCTACGTGCACGGCTTCGCCCGCTTCCTAGAGGTGAGCAACAACGTCATCCAGGGCAACTTCGGCAGCCGGGGTGGTGGCGTCATCCTCGGCCTGCCGTCGGACTACCACGGCATCCTCGACGCCCAGAACGACAACGTCCGGATCCATCACAACCAGGTGCTGAACAACGGCGGCAAGGTCCACGCCGGTTCGCTCGGCGTGTTCAACGGCGCCGAGAACTACGAGATCGACCACAACTTCATCTGCGGCAACTACGCAGCCGAGTACGGCGGCGGGGTCTCCCACTTCGGCCTGAGCCCCGGCGGCCGCGTCCACGACAACCGCATCCTGTTCAACTACGCCTTCGACGAGGGCGGCGGGGTCATGGTCGGCGGCGAGCTGCGGGGCGAGCTGGGCCAGCCCGGCACCGGGCTGTCGCTCGGCTCCGGCCCGGTCACGGTCGAGCGCAACGAGATCCGCGGCAACGTCTCCAACGACGACGGCGGCGGCATCCGGCTGCTCAACCCCGTGCAGTGGAAGGTGCGGCTCGTCAACAACCTCGTGGTCGACAACCTGGCCACCGACCTCGGCGGCGGCATCTCCCTGGACGATGCCCTCGACGTGGAGATCGTCAACAACACGGTGGCGCGCAACGTCACGACCGCCACGTCCGAGGACGCGGACATCAGCTGCAACACCCAGGAGTCGTTCGCCACCTGCCCGCACGGCGCCGGGATGACCAGCGAGCCGCACAGCCAGGCGGTGCTGGATGCGATCGACGCCGGGACGTTCAACTGCGCCCAGGTCAACTGCACCGACGACTTCACCAACCCGCGGGCCCTGTTCAACAACATCTTCTGGCACAACGAGGCCTTCTACAACGACGGCACGGTCGACCTCCTGGGGACCACGGGCCTGCCCTCGGCCGGGTTCATGGACCTGGACGTGGTCGACATCCCCGGGACCCTCGGGGGCGCGAGCTTCGACGCCCGCTTCAGCGACTGCACCAGGACGGCCGGCAACCCGCACTGCGACGACCCGTCGGACATCTCGGCCGACCCCGGGTTCCTGGACGAGGTCGAGATCGACTTCGGTGCCTTCGCCTTCGCCAACGACCCGAGCTTCGTCTACGTCCTCATCTTCTCCAGCCCCGGCGATCCGCCGGGCGACTACCACGTGCCGGCCGGGTCGCCGGTGGTGAACGCGGCGACCAACGCGTTCGGCGGCGTCAACGCACCGTGCGACGACGTCGACAGCGACGGACGGCCCAACGGCGCGGCCTGGGACATCGGGGCCGACGAGCAGCCCGGCGCGGAGCCCTGCGGTGTGATCCCGCCTCCGGCCGGTGCGCAGCTGTACTTCTCCACCGCGGGCAACACGGCGGTCCCCGGCGTCGCCGGCACCCCCGACAACGCCGACGTCTACAGCTGGAACGGCACCAGCTTCGCCCGGGTCTTCGACGCCTCGGGGCCGGGGTCCGCCGGGCTGGCGGGCGGCGTCGACGTGGACGCCCTGGTCGTCGTCGACAGCGACACGCTGTACCTGTCCTTCGCCGCCAACGGCGGCACGACCGTGCCCGGCATCACGAGCTCGGTGCAGGACGAGGACGTCGTGCGCTACGACGCCGGTGTCTGGAGCCTGTGGTTCGACGGCTCCGACGTCGGCCTGGCCAACAGCAACGCCGAGGACGTCGACGCCTTCGAGCTGCTGGCCGACGGCAGCGTGGTCATCTCCACCGAGGGCGACCCCAACGTCCCCGGCATCACCGGCGAGGCGGACGAGGACCTGCTGCGCTGCGCCGGGACGTTCGTCCCCGGGACCAACGGCGCCTCGGCCGTCACGACGTGCACCTGGGCGTACTACTTCGAGGGCACCGACGTCGGCCTGGCCGCCGGAGGCGAGGACATCGACGGCGCCGCCGTCGCCGGGAGCGACATCTACCTGAGCACCCGGGGCGGCTTCACCGTGACCGGCCTGTCCGGCCTTGACGAGGACGTCTTCCGCTGCGTCGCGGCGACGACCGGTCCGGCCAGCGCCTGCGCCAGCTTCAGCATGTTCTTCGACGGCAGCGCCCTCGGAGTCACCGACAACCTCGACGCGATCGACGTGCCATGACGGAGACACCCCCCTCGACCGACCTTGCGACCACGCCACCGGCCGCTCACCGGCTCAGCCGGCGCAACTTCATCCGGTTCGGTGGCCTGGGCGCCCTGGCCGCGGCGGGCGGCGCCGCCCTACCCGCGCTGATGCGTGGGTCGCCGACCGCCGCGGGCCGGGCGGCGGCGGCCGCGCAGGCGGCCGGCCGGGTCGACCTGCAGCTGGCAGCCACCGATGGCCACATCCTGCTGCCCGGGCGCGGCAGCCCGAGCGTCCTCGACCCCGGCGGCAACCCGGTCGGCAACCCGGTGTACGTGTTCGGCTTCGTCCGGGTGCCCACGGGCGCGTTGCCCAACGCGCTCGACGTCTACAAGGGCGTGGTCCAGTTCCCGGCCCCGATCATCGGGGTCGACCAGGAAGCGGACGTCTACCTCACCATGACCAACATCGGTCTGGTGGTGAGGCCCGACCTCGACGACTCGCACACGGTCCACTGGCACGGGTTCCCCAACGCCACCGCCATCTTCGACGGCGTGCCCGAGGTGTCGATCTCCGTTCCGGTGGGACGGAGCTTCCCCTACTACTACAAGCCCCACCGCGTCGGGACGTTCATGTACCACTGCCACTTCGAGGACGTCGAGCACGTCCAGATGGGCATGCAGGGCAGCATCTTCGTGCGGCCCGGCCAGAACGGCACGCCGGTGGGCGGCTTCACCAAGTTCGCCTACAACGACGACAACGGCTCGACCGGCTACGACCGCGAGTTCACGCTGCTGCTCGACGAGATCTGGACCACGCCGCACGACAACCTGGAATCGATCCAGGAGACGGTCTGGCCCGACTACAAGGCCAACTACTGGACCATCAACGGGCGCGCCTACCCCGACACGCTGCTGCTCAACAACGAGCCGTCGCTGCCCGAGCAGCCCCTCTCCGCGCTCGTGCAGGTCAACGCCGGCGACCGGGTGCTGCTGCGCTTCGCCGACCTCGGCTACGAGCAGCAGGCCATGCAGCTGCCGGGCATCCCGCTCAAGGTGGTGGGCGAGGACGCGGCGCTGCTGCGCGGCCCGGGCGGGGCCGACCTCTCCTACGGCACCAACACCATCTACATCGGCCCGGGCGAGGCGCGCGACGTGCTGTTCACCGCGCCCGCCTTCGACGCCGCGGCGCCGACCGGGACCGACGGCAACGGGCCGTACAACGTCTACTCGCTCCGCAACCGCAAGCTGGAGGCCCTGACCAACGGCAGCCTGCCCGGCCTCGGCGGGCAGGTCACCCAGGTGCGGGTCTATCCCGCGGGCACGCTCGGCGCGCAGGTGCACCCGAACCAGACCTACCCGGAGCCCGTGCCGACCGCGCCCTACCTGGACCCGTGGATCGTGTAGGGGGGCCGATGGAGGACACGACGCGACGCCAGGAATCCAGGAGCCCAGGTCGGCGGCGCCCGGCCGTGCGCCGCGGCCTGCTGGCCGGCGGGGTGGCCTTGCTGCTCGCCTTCGTCCCCTGGGCCCCGACCACCGACGCCCAGACGCCCGGCGGGGCCAGTGGCATGGTGTGCACGGACGGGCCCGACTTCGACCTCGAGACGGACAGCGGCAGCGTCTACACGCCCGACGGCAACAGCGTCTTCATGTGGGGCTACAAGCCGGCCGGCGGGACCTTCCAGGTGCCCGGCCCCGTGCTGTGCGTCACGGAGGGCGACCAGGTCACGGTCACGCTCACCAACACGCTCGCAGAGAATGCCTCCATCAGCTTCCCCGGCCAGGAGGGCGTGAGCACGGACCCGGGCGACCCGGGCGTGGCGGGCCTGTTCGGGGCCGAGGCGGCCGCCGGCGGGGGCACGGTGACCTACACGTTCACCGCCGGTGACCCCGGCACCTACCTGTACGAGAGCGGCACCAACCCCGCCAAGCAGGTCGAGATGGGACTGTATGGCGCGCTGATCGTCCGGCCGACGTTGGGGGCGAACTACGCCTACGACGACCCGGCCACGCAGTTCGACCCCAGCCGGGAGTACCTGATCCTGGTGGACGAGGTCGACCCGGACTTCCATCGCGCGGTCGAGCTGGGCCAGCCCTACGACGTAAACCTCTTCCACCCCGAGTACTGGCATCTCAACGGGCGGAGCTTCCCCGACACGATCTCCGACAACTTCGTGCCGTGGCTGCCCAACCAGCCGTACGGCGCCCTGGTCCAGGTGGAGCCGGCCAACCCCAGCACGAACCCGCAGCCGGCACTGATCCGCTACGCCAACGCGGGCATCGTCAACCACCCGTTCCACCCGCACGGCAACCACCTCCGCGTGATCGCCCGTGACGGCCGGCTGCTGCGGGGCGGGGGCGGGCAGGACACCTCGTTCGAGGACTTCACCCGCACGATCGGCTCGGGCCAGACCTACGACCTGCTGTTCCGCTGGACCGTCACCGACGCTTGGATCGACCCCGGCGGCGACCCCGTCCCGGTGCAGATCCCGGGCCTGCAGGACCTCGTGTTCAAGGACGACTCGACGTTCTACAGCGGAGACCCCGAGCTGGACGAGAACGGCGAGCTGCCCCGCGGCGTCACCTCGTACAACGACTGCGGCGAGTTCTACTTCCCGTGGCACTCCCACGCCCTCTTCGAGTTCACGAACTTCGACGAGGGCTTCGGAGGGATGGCGACGCTGCTGCGGGTCGATCCCCCGGGAGGCTGCTCGTGATGCGCTCCGGTGCGATGAGGCGGGCGGGGGCCCTGGGCGCCGTCCTCGTCCTGGCCGCGGCCCTGCTGGCGATGCCGTCGTCCGCGGCCCCGGTGCCCACGGTGTCGAACGTCCAGGTCACGACCACCCCGAACCTGGCCAACCACCTGGCCCGCTACACCGTCACGTTCCGGACGAGCCCCACCGGCGCCCTGATGACCGGGAACACGATCACCCTGCGGTTCCCGTCGGGCACCGTCCCGGGATCGAGCTGTGGCGCCGTGGCCGACTTCGCCAACAACGTCACGATCAACGGCGTGCTGACGTCGGTCTCGTCCATCGTCACCTGCATCGAGGTCCGGGTGGCCGTGCCGGCCGCCATCGGCAACAGCACCAACGTGACTGTCGTGCTCGGCTCGACCACCCCGGTGGTCCGCAACCCGGGGGCCGGCAACTACGCCTTGAAGCTGCACACCACCAAGGACTTCGGGGACGCCAACTCGCAGCGCTACCGGATCGTCGCCCAGCACGCGCCGGTGGCCACCGGCCAGACCGCGTCGACGAATGAAGACGTGGCCGCCACCCTCACGCTCGCGGGCAGCGACGCCGACGGCGATCCGCTGACGTTCTCCGTGGTCACGGGGAGCGGGCCGAGCCACGGCGCCCTGGGTCCGATCGGTACGCCGGCGTGCTCCGGTGGCACGCCGAACGCCTGCTCGGCCGCGGTCACCTACACGCCCACGGGCAACTACAACGGGCCGGACAGCTTCCAGTTCCGGGTGCGGGACGGCATCGTCAACAGTGGCGCCGCCACGGTCTCGCTCACGGTGGTGGCGGTCAACGACGGCCCCGACGCCGTCGACGACGACGTCACCGTGGAGCAGGACAGCGGTGCCAACGCGCTGGCGGTGCTGGCCAACGACAGCGATGCCGACGGCGACACGCTGACCATCGTGGCCACGGCCGGGGGCGCCAACGGCACGGTTACCATCACCGGCGGCGGCACGGGCGTCAGCTACACCCCGAACGCCGGCTTCAACGGGTTCGACTCGTTCAGCTACACCGTGAACGACGGCCATGGCGCTACCGACACGGCAACCGTCCACGTGGAGGTGGCGGCGCCCGGAGGTGGCGGGGGCGGCGGAAGCTTCACGGCCGAGATCTGCGCCAAGCCGGGCACCGTCACGATGCCCGACGGCGCGGTGGTCGACATCTGGGGCTTCGCGCTGGGCGACTGCGACGTCGCCGGCCCCGCGACCCTGCCCGGGCCCCTCCTGGACGTCACGGTCGGCGACCAGGTGACGCTCACGCTCGACAACTCGCTCGGCGAGAACGTGTCGCTGGCATTCGTGGGCCAGAACGCCTTTCCCGACCCCACCGGCGCCGCGCCCGGAACCGAGAAGACGTACACCTTCACCGCCGCCCAGCCGGGGACGTTCCTGTACGAGAGCGGCGACAACCGCCAGGTCCTGATGGGCCTGCACGGTGCGCTGCTGGTGCGGCCCACGACCGCGGGCCAGGCCTACAACACCGCGGCCAGCGCCTACGACGTCGAGGCGGTGCTGGTGTTGAGCGAGATCGACCCCGCCTTCAACGCCGACCCGGCCGGCTTCGACCTCACCGGCTTCAGGCCCCGGTACTGGCTCATCAACGGCGCGGCCTACCCCGGCACGGCGCCCATCCCCGCGCCGCCCGGCTCGCGCGTCCTGCTCCGCTACCTTGATGCCGGCACGGTGCACCACACGATGGCCCTCCTGGGCAGCCATCAGCGGGCCATCGCCAAGGATGCGTACCCGGTGCGCTACCCCTTCGACGTCGTCGGCGAGACGATCCCGGTGGGCTCGACCCTCGACACCATCGTCACCGTCCCCGCGGGCGCGGCGGCAGGCACTCGGTTCTGGCTCTACAACCGGCAGCTGCACCTGGACAACGCGGGCGCCTTCCCGGGCGGCATGGTGACGTTCATCGAAGTATCGGGGCCGTGATGGCGACCCGGCCGCCCGGCGCCGCGCTCGTGGCCGCCGTCGCCCTCGGGCTGCTCGCCTCGTGCTCGTCGGGCGCAGGCGCGGGTGGGCCGACGCCCGAGGCGCGGGCAGCCTTCGAGGCGGAGACGGGCGTGCACGTGGTCAGGGTCGCGATTACCGGCGGGGGTGGGCTCGTCGACCTCCGGTACCAGGTGATCGACACCGACAAGGCGCAGCATCTCCAGCACGTCCCACCCACCCTGGTCGACGCCGGCAGCGGAGAGATCATCGACACCTACCTGATGGACCACGCCCACAGCGCTCCGCCGGAGGCCGGGCACACGTACCCGCTGATCTTCGTCAACGAGCAGGGGCTGATCGAGCGCGGGGGAGAGGTAGCCGTGGTGGTCGGCGGCACCCGCCTGGAGCAGGTGGCCGTGGAGTGAAGCGGTCCCGGCTGGCGGTGCTGGCAGCCGCCGCGCTCGTGGTGGCGACCGGCACGCCCGCTCCTGCGACCGCCGCCCCGGCCGCGGCTCCGCCGGAGATGGTCGACGTCATCGTGACGCTGCGCCAGCAGGCGCCCCTGAGGGCCCTGGCTCCCACCCGGCGGGACCCCCGGCTGCGGGAGGTGGTCCAGTCTCTGAGGCGCACGGCCGGCGACACCCAGGCCCGCCTGCGTGGGCTCCTGGAGACACGGCGCGCCCAGGGCCTCGTCGCCGAGGTGTCACCGTTCTGGGTGTTCAACGGCCTGGCGGTGACGGCGACCCCGGACGTCGTGCGGGAGATCGCGGGGCTCCCGGAGGTCCGGCGCGTCACCGCCGATGCGGAGATCGAGGCGGAGGCGACGACCGAGACGGCCGCACTGCCCCAGCCGAACCTCTCGCTGGTCAACGCACCGGCGCTGTGGGACCTCGGCTACACGGGTGCGGGGATCGTGGTGGCCGGCCTGGACACCGGCGTCGACGTCGGTCACCCCGATCTAGCCTCCCGCTGGCGCGGCGGCACGAACAGCTGGTTCGACCCGAGCGGCGAGCATGCCACCCCCACCGACGTCAACGGCCACGGGACGTGGACGATGGGGCTGGCGGTCGGCGGGGACGCGGGCGGGACCGCGGTGGGGATGGCCCCGGGCGCCCGATGGATCGCCGCCAAGATCTTCAACGACCGCGGTGTCGCCACGACGTCCGGGATCCACCGGGCCTTCCAGTGGCTCCTCGATCCCGACGGGAACCCCGCGACGGCCGACGCACCGCAAGTCGTGAACAACTCGTGGTCGATGGGGACCATCGGCTGCAACCTGGAGTTCCAGCTGGACCTCCAGGGCCTGCGGGCGGCCGGCGTCCTGCCGGTGTTCGCGGCCGGGAACTTCGGGCCCGGCGGCTCGACGAGCACCAGCCCGGCCAACTATCCCGAGGCGCTGGCGGTCGGAGCCACGGACCTCGGCGACCAGGTGCACGCGGGCAGCGGGCGCGGGCCGTCGGCGTGCGGGGAGCCGTCCACCACCTATCCCGACCTCGTGGCCCCCGGGGTCGACGTCCGCACCACCGACCTGTTCGGGCTGTACACACAGCAGACCGGCACCTCGATCAGCGCACCCCACGTCGCCGGGGCCCTGGCTCTGCTCCTCGACGCGTTCCCCGACCTGCCGGCCGCCGCTCAGCAGGACGCTCTGGTCGGCGCCGCCACCGACCTCGGCCCGCCCGGCGCCGAGAACGACTACGGCCATGGCCGCCTCGACGTCCTGGCCTCGTACCAGTGGCTGGCAGATCGCACCGATTTCACGGTGGCGGCCGACCCCGCCTCGGTCGCCACCGTGATCGGGGGCAGCGTGGGCTACACGGTCGCCGTCGCGCCGGTCAACGGCTTCGGTGGCGACGTCTCGCTGTCCCTTGGCGGCCTGTCACCGGCCCAGGCGAACTGGACGTTCAGCCCGCCGACCGTCACCGGAGGCTCCGGCTCGTCGGCGCTGCAGGTGACGGCGGCACCGACGCTGCCGCCCGGCAGCTACCCGCTCACGATCACGGGCACGAGCGGATCCTTGTCCCACTCGGTCCCGGTGACACTGGTGGTCACGCAGCCCCCGGACTTCGCCTTGTCGCTGAGCCCGCCGTCGAGGACGATCCGTGGTGGTGCGGTGACGACCTACTCCGTGGACGTCGCCTCGCTGGCGGGGTTCACCGGCACCGTCAAGCTCACGGTGAGCGGCCTCCCCGCCCGCACGACCGCCGCGCTCAAGCCGAGATCGGTCGTCCCGCCCGCGCCGTCGACCCTCACCGTGACGACCGGCCGCCGGACGCCCCCGGGGACCTATGTCCTGACCGTGCGCGGCACCAGCGGCGCGACGGTCCACGAAACGACGGCGACGCTGATCGTGACCTAGCCGGAGAGCTCCGTCGTCACCGTGGTCGCCGGTTCGGGCGAGGTGGTCGACGTCGTGGATGTCGTGGACGTCGTGGAGGTGGGCGGGCACTCCGCCTCCGTGGCCGGGACGGTGGCCGTGGTTGTCGTCGTCGTGGTCGACGAGGTGGTCGTCGACGCGTCCACATCCGGGGACGTGGTCGTCTCAGCCGACGGCGGGCACTCGGGCGCCGCCGTCGCGGGTGCCTCCGTGGTGGTCGCCGGCTCGGTCGGGGACGCGGGCGGCTCGGCGACCGTGGCTGGTCCGCCCAGGCCCGGGGGCCAACCGACGCTGGCGGGGGGAAGCGACGGCGTCTCGATGGCCACCGGGGGCGGCGGTGTGGGCCCGGGCGCGGGCAGCGGCGCCGGTCGTCCCTGCTCGTAGGCCGCGGCCAGCGCCAGCACCACGCGGACGTAGTCGTCGGAGTGGTTGTAGCGCCAGACCGCGCCCGCCCGCTCGGTCGGATCCCGCAGATCCGCCGGTCCGGCACAGAGGTGGGCCGCTGCGCCCAGCGAGGCGTCGAACAGGTTGTCGGGATCGCTCCGGCCGTCGCCGTTCCCGTCGGCCGCGACCGAACGCCACGTGGACGGGATGAACTGCATCGGGCCGACGGCCCGGTCGTGCTCAGTGTCCCCGTCCAGCGAGCCGGCGTCGCTGTCGAGGATGAGCGCGACACCGGGCCGGCCGTCGAGCGGGATGCCTCGGATCGGCCCGGTCCCGTAGCCGTCCTCCCGGAGGCGGACACCGCCGAAGCGGCCGTGGTCGGACTCCACCCGACCGATCGCGGCCAGCAGCGACCACGTCACACCGCACGCGGGATCTCCCACGGCCAGGGCCTGCTCGGCACCGACGTACGCCCGCAACGCCACCTCGGGGATGCCGCTGTCCCCGAGCTCCGCCACGATCCTGGCGGTCGAGGCGACCGCAACGCGCGCGGGAGCCCCAGGACTCGCGGTGGGGCGCGAGGCCGCCCGGGCGGGCGCAGGCGGCAGGTGCGACCGGCCGGCGCGGTCCCCGGGAACCACGATGGTGCCGCCGATCGACCCGCCGGTGCGGTCCACGACGGTCCCGGCCGGCTCTCCGGCCGCGGGAACGGCCGGGCTGGCCGTGCCGGGGACGGCGATGACCATGGCAGCGGCTATCAGGCGCAGCCGGGGCACCCGCACGCTGTGAAGCTAGGAAAGAAAGCTCAACCCCGGCTCAAGGCTGCCTTCGCTGCGCCTCAAAACAGACTTGTAGTCAATACTCACGCGGCACTGGCCGGCGACCTCCGCCGCATCGGCGCCCTGGCCGGCGCGGGTGCCCGCCTTCAGGCGGTGGCGGCCAGCTCGTAGCGGGTGCCGACGCTGTTCTGGATGAAGGCGTCGGGCAGCCGGGCGGCGATGGCCCGGGACGCGTCCCAGCCGGTGCAGTGGGCGGGGACGATCACCTGCGGGGCCAGGTCGGCGAGGGCGTCGACCGTGGGCCCGAGGATCCGGGCGTACAGCGGGCCGTTGAGGTGGAAGCCGCCGACCACCGCGTGGAGGGCGTCGACGCCGGTGAGGCGGCGGGCGTAGCGGGCGATGTTGACGATGCCGGCGTGGCCGCACCCGGTGAGCACCACCAGACCGGCCCCGCGGAGGTGCACGATCAGAGCCTGGTCGTCGAGGATCAGCGGGTCGGGCTCCCAACCGTGGTCGTGGTGGGCCTCGTGGAAGGGCATGCCGGCCTCGAAGTCCGTGGTCCGCGCCACCTCGCCGGTGATCAGCACCGAGCCGTCGAACAGCAGCGACGGCTCCTCGTGCTCGATGACCTCGAGCCCGGCTCCGGCCAGCGCCGGCTTGCTCAGCGTGGGCAGCTCGATGGGGTCGGCCCCAGGCAGGTTGATCCGCCGTCGAGCCCACAGCCCGGGGTGGACGATGACCGGGAGGTTGTGCCGGCCCACCTCCCGGATCAGCCCGTCGAGGCCGGTGGTGTGGTCGAAGTGGCCGTGGCTCAGCACCACGACTTCGACATCGGCCGCGTCGATGCCGAGACGGCGCATGTTGCCGACCATGCCGTCGGGGGTCATGCCGGTGTCGAACAGGATGTGGCTGCGACGGTCGCCCCGCTCGACCGTCACGAGCATGGAGAAGCCGTGCTCGGCCTGCAGGCCGTCCACCGTCTTGCCCTCTTCGAACAGGGGCGCGGGCACCTGGGGCATGCCCGCCATGGCCAGGAGCCCCCTGCGCTTCGCCGGCCCCTGGTCCAGCAGCAGCGCGTCGCTGAGGTTGTCGACCAGCGTGGTGAGCACCACGCGGTCGACCGGCTCCAGGGCGATCGGCTCCACCTCGGCGTCGCCCAGGGGGCGCGGCGCCACCCGGGCGACCGCTTCCGCGCTGGCTCGCGGTTCGTCGCACATGGCGTCGGCTAGCCGGTGGGCTGGGCGGCGGCCTCGGGGGCGCGCCGGATGCGCAGGCACTCCTCGACCCGGAACAGGTGCAGGGGGCGGAGCGTGTCCGGTGGGAGGTCGGGCTCGGCCTCGCTGAGGGGGACGATCTCGGGCTGGTCGACCGTGTAGGTCGTGCCCTGGTCGACGACAGTGGCGGAGCCGCTGGCGAGCACGTTCTTGAGCCAGTCGGTGTTCCGTCCGTAGGGCAGCGCGATCAGGAAGCCGCCGTCGGTGGTCAGCGCCGAGACCGGCGTCTCGTACTCCTGGCCCGAGGACCGGCCGACGTGGCGGATCACCGACGTCGACGTTCCCGCCTGGCCGGCCGTCTTGAGGACCATGGGCTTGGTGGCCCGGCTGATGCGACGGACCGTGTTCAGCACAGGCGGGGACTTGGCCCGCATCCCCGCGACGAAGACGATCCCGACCGCCGTCAGCGCGAACAGCAGGGTGCCGGTGAACTTGGCGAGTGCCCGGAGCATGGTGCCCTCCTCGACAGTTGTAACCCCAGGTTCACGCGTCGTCCCGGCGCCGTCCAGGGACAATCCTCACCTCAGGGGATGGCGCCCAGCTCCTTGAGCTCGATGATCCGGTCCCAGTCGTGGCCCAGCTCGAGTAGGACCTCCTCGGTGTGCTGGGCGAACTCAGGCGGCATCGAGCGCGGCGCCCAGGGCGTGCCACCGAAGTCGACGGGCGTCGCCACCATGTCCACCGGGTCGCCGCCCTCGACCGGCACAGCGACGAAGCCGCCCGCGGCCCGGGCCTGCGGGTCGTCGACCGTCTCGTGGGCGTGCTGGACCGGCGCCCACCAGACGTCCTCCCGGTCGAAGATGGGCGCCCAGTCGGCCAGCGGGCGGGTGGCGAAGATGGCGTTCAGCTCGGACACCAGCTCGGCCGAGTGCTGGAAGCGGGCCATGATGGACGAGAACCGCTCGTCCTCGGCCCACTCGGGGCGCTCGACCGCCCGGAGCACGTCGGGCCAGTGCCGGTCGGCCTGGAGGCCGAGCATCCAGAACCGCTTGCCGTCGCCCGCCTGGTAGGCGGTGATCAGCGGGTTGGGCGGGGCCGCCACGGTCATGGGGACGGTGGGGAAGCCCATGCGCAGCGACATGCTGATGTCCCAGCCGATCATGTACATGCCGATGCGCAGCAGCGACACCGACACCAGCTGGCCCTCGCCGGTGCGCTCCCGGGCGAACAGCGCGGCGGACACCGCCCCGGCGGCGGCGAGGCCGGCCATGTGGTCGCCCATCCCGCCCCGCTGGTAGGGGAGCGGGGAGCCGTCCGGGGTCAGCGAGGCGGCCACCCCGGCCCGGGACCAGAAGGCGCCCACGTCGTAGGCGGCGCGGTCAGAGTCCTCGCCGTTCAGCCCGTAGCCGGTCACGTGGGCGTAGACCAGCCGGGGGTTGCGCTCCGCCACGGTGGCGAAGTCGAGGCCGGCGCGGGCGAGCGCGGCTGGGCGGGCGTTGGTGACGAGCACGTCGGCGCCGTCGACGAGCCGGCCCGCGATCTCCCGGCCCTCTTCGAGCGCGAGGTTCAGCGCCACGCTGCGCTTGTTGCGATTGTCGAGCTCGAACGGCGGGCTCGTGTCGCCCGCTCCCAGCGCGGACAACAAGCCCCGGAACGGATCGCCCTCCGGCGGCTCGATCTTCACCACGTCGGCTCCCCAGTCCCCGAGCACCGCCGCAGCCGCGGGCCCTGCGACCCACTGGCCCACCTCGACGACCTTCACCCCTTCCATCGGTCCAGGCATGGGCGCACCCTAGG
>DASRJN010000700.1:0-6512 GCA_035649455.1 Acidimicrobiales bacterium | reverse complement strand
TGCACAAGCGCCTGACGAAGGAGGAGGCCTTCGCCCACCTCCCGACGCTCTCGCCCGACCGCCTGGCGAGCGCCTACCTCTACTTCGACGCCCGCACGGACGACGCCCGGCTCTGCCTCGCCGTCGCCCGCACCGCCGCGGCCAGCGGGGCCGCGACCGCGACCTACGCCACCGTCAGCGCGTTCCTCAAGGACGCCGACGGGCACGTCGTCGGTGCGACGGTCGAGGCAGACGGCGCCCGCTTCGACGTGCGAGCTCGCGTCGTCGTCAACGCCGCCGGCGTGTGGAGCGACGACGTTCGCGCCCTCGACGAGGGCGCGCATCCGGACAGCATCCGCCCCGCCAAGGGCATCCACGTCACCGTGCCGTGGGACAAGGTGCGCAACGACATCGCCGCGGTCGTCCCCGTCCGCGAGGACCGCCGCTCGATCTTCGTGGTGCCGTGGCCCGGCCCCGACGGCGAGGTGGGCGGGCCCGGTGGCCGCACCTACATCGGCACCACCGACACCGACTACTCCGGCGACGTCGACGACCCCCAGTGCACCGAGGAGGACATCGCCTACCTGCTGGGGGCCATGAACGACGCGCTGAGCACGCCCCTCGACCGGTCCGACGTGCTCGCTTCGTGGGCCGGCCTGCGGCCCCTCGTCCGGCAAGCGGAGACCGACAAGACCGCCGACCTGTCCCGCCGGCATCGAGTCGCCACGTCCGAGAGCGGGGTCGTCACCGTCACCGGCGGCAAGCTCACCACCTATCGCGAGATGGCCGAGGACACGGTCGACCTGGTCGCCAAGACGATCGAGCAGCGCCGCGGCGAGAGCGTGGGCCGTGGCCGCACGGCCAAGCTGCCCCTGCGCGGCGCCGAGGGCTGGGCGGACGAGCGCCGGCGCGATGCCTGGCTGGCCGACCGCTACGGCGGCGAGGCCCGGGTCGTGCAGGCCATGATCGACGCCGACCCGGCGCTGGGCGAGCCGCTGGTCCCCGGGCTCCCCTACCACCGGGCCGAGGCGCTGTACGCGGTGCGCTACGAGATGGCGACGACCCTCGACGACGTGCTGTCCCGGCGCACCCGGGCCCGCCTCCTCGACCGTGACGCCACGGCCGCGGCAGCCTCCGACGTCGCCGACCTGATCGGCGACGAGCTGGGCTGGAGCGCCGACGAGCGTGCCGCCGAGGTGGCGGAATACCGTCGGGCCGCGCAGCACGAGCGAGAGGTCCCGGGCCTGCCCGAGACCGTGGTGCTGGTGCCCAGCGAGCCCCGGGGACGGAAGGAAGCGCGGTCATGACCAGCGTCTCGTCGGAAGCGGAAGCGGGCGCGGGCGCGGAACCCGCAGCAACAGCGCCGTCGCCCCTGCCGGAGCCCGGGCCGGGCGCCCCGACGCCACCGATCGAGATCGCTGGCGGGGCGGCGTCGGCAACTCCCCGGCTGAGCGCGACCCGGGTCGAGGTGCCCGACGCGGTGATCGAGCGGCTGCGCAGCGCCTGCGCCGCGATCGACGTCGATCCCGCCGCGCGCGCCGAGGCCAGCCGCGACTGGTGGCCGGGCGCCATGAGCTGGGCGACCGAGGGCCAGGTCGCCGGGCTGGCGGCGGTGATCGCTCGCCCCACCGAGGTCGCCGAGGTGGCCGGCGTGCTGGCTGTCTGCGACGAGGCCCGCATCCCCGTCACCACCGCCGCGGGCCGCAGCGGGGTGTGCGGGGCGTCGGTGCCGGTCCACGGGGGCGTGGTCCTCGACATGACCGGGCTGACGGGCATCGTCGACGTCGACGGCACGTCGCTGATCCTCGACGTGCTTCCGGGGACCTTCGGCGACCACCTCGAGGCCAGGTTGCGGGCCGACCACGGGGTGACGCTGGGCCACTGGCCCCAGTCGGTGGCGCTGTCGACGGTGGGCGGCTGGCTGGCGTGCCGGTCCGCGGGTCAGCTCTCGGGGCGCTACGGCAAGATCGAGGACATGGTCGAGGGCCTCGACGTGGTCCTGGCCGACGGCCGCCACGTCTCGACCGGCGGCTGGCCCCGGGCCGCGGCAGGCCCCGACCTGACCCAACTGTTCGTCGGCAGCGAGGGGACGCTCGGCGTCATCACCGGCGCCCGGCTGCGGGTCCACCCCGCCCCGGCACACGAGTCGCGGGGCGCGTGGACGCTGCCGTCGTTCGCCCACGGGTTGGAGGCCATGCGGCGCATCGTGCAGCGGGGGGCCACCCCGGCGGTCCTGCGGCTGTACGACGCGGCCGAGGCCGACCGGACCTATCACACCGGCAACCACGCCCTGCTGCTGGCGCTCGACGAAGGCGACGCCCGGCTGGTGGAGGCCACGCTCGCGGTGGTGGCCGAGGAGTCCGAGCGGCCCGGTGTCGACGGCGGCCGCAGCGACGACGCCCACGTCGGGCACTGGCTGGAACGACGCAACGACGTGGCCGCCCTGGAGGCGCTGATCAGCAAGGGCTACACGGTGGACACGATGGAGGTCACCGGGTCGTGGACCGCGCTGCCGGGCATCTACGAGGCCACGCTGGCCGCGCTCCTCGGGGTGGAGGGGACGCTGGCCGCGTCGGCTCATCAGTCGCACAGCTATCCGTCCGGCGGCTGCCTGTACTTCACGTTCGCCGGGCAGGTCGACCCGGAGCGGCGGGACGCCTACTACCGGGAGCTGTGGAACGCCGGCCAGGGCGCCGTGCTGGCCCAGGGCGGCGCCCTCAGCCACCACCACGGCGTGGGCCTCAACCGGGCCCGGTTCATGCGCTCGGCGTTGGGTGGCGGGTTCGACGTGCTGGCGGCGGCCAAGCAGGCCCTCGATCCCCGGGGCATCCTCAACCCCGGCAAGTTGGGCCTGCCCTCGCCGTGGGGCCCCGTGGGCGGTTGGTGACAGTTCGGCGTCGCAGGCGGCCTCGTCCGGTCCGCATGCGGCAGACTCCTGATCGATGATTGGGGGAATCCAGTGAGCGGGCCTGTCCTCGTGGTGGACGTGGGCACTTCGGGCGTGCGGGCTTCGGTGGTGCGACCCGACGCCTCCGTGACCGCGGTGCACTACCGCCGCGCCCTGCCTTCGTCGCCTTCGCCGGGGCTGGTCGAGTTCGACCCGCTGGCCCTCACCGAGGCGGCGCTGGGCGTCGCCCGGGCTGCGCTCGCCGAGGGCGGGCCCGTGGCCGCCGTCGGGATCGCCAACCAGCGGGCGTCCACCATCGTGTGGGACCGGGCCACCGGTGAGCCGGTCGGTCCCGGCCTCGGCTGGCAGGACCTGCGCACCGTGGGCGACTGCCTGGTGTGGCAGGGCGAGGGGCTGCACTTCGCGCCCAACGAGTCCGCCACCAAGGCCGCTCACCTGCTCGACAGCGCCGACCCCGAGCGCCGGCGCGACCTGTGCGTGGGCACGGTCGACAGCTGGCTGGCGTGGCAGCTGTCGGGAGGTGAGCTGCACGTCACCGACCTGTCCAACGCGGCGGTGACGGGCCTGACCCGGCCCGAGGGCTCCGACTGGGACGACAAGGTGCTCGACGCCCTGCGCATCCCCCGCTCCGCCTTGCCGGGGATCGTCGACTCCAGCGGCAGGGTGGGGCTGGCCACCGCGCTTCCCGGCGCGCCGCCGATCGCATCGCTGGTCGGCGACCAGCAGGCGTCGCTGGTGGGCCAGGGATGCGTGCGCCCGGGCCTGGCCAAGATCACGTTCGGCACCGGCGGCATGCTCGACGTCTGCGTCGGTCCCGAACGGCCCGGCTTCGCCCGCCGGGGCGACCACGGCACGTTCCCCATCGTGGCCTGGCGCCAAGCCGGGGCGGTGACCTGGGGCGTCGAGGCCGTCATGCTGGCCGCCGGCACCGCCGTCGAGTGGCTGCGCGACGACCTCGGCATCATCGACACCGCCGAGGCGTCCCACGACGTGGCCGCGGCCTGCGCCACCGCCGAGGGCGTGATGTTCGTGCCGGCCCTGCTGGGGCTGGGCACACCCCGCTGGGACTACGGCGCCCGCGGGACGCTGCTCGGCGTCACCCGCGGCACCGGTCGGCCCCAGCTGGTGCGGGCGGTGCTGGAGGGTGTCGCCCAGCGGGGGGCCGACCTGGTCGAGGCGGCCGAGGCCGACACCGGGCTCACGCTCGACCGGCTGCGGGTGGACGGCGGGATGAGCGGCAACCCGACCTTCCTCCAAGCCGTGGCCAACGCCACGCAGCGCCCGATCGAGGTCTCGCCCGAGCGCGAGGCGACCACGCTGGGCGCCGGCTTCCTGGCGGGCATGGCCGCGGGCACCTGGGTCGGCTGGGACGACGTGGCGGCGACCTGGCGGCCGCGGCTCGTGGTCGACCCAGCCGGCGAGCTGCCCCGCGAACGCTGGCACGACGCGGTCGAGCGGGCCGCCGGCTGGGAGCCCGACCTCAGCGCCATCAGCTTCTAACCCCGGCTTAGGCGCCACTTAACGAACCACCTACGGTCATGCGCCGTATAGGTGACCTAACAGCCGGGCGCGCTGACGCGCGACGAAGGGATCGGACATGGCACGTTCACGCAAGACCATCGGGATCATGGCCGGTGTCGCCGTGCTGGTCCTCGTGATCGCCGGCTTCGGCGCGTGGTGGGTCTTCATCCGCGATGACGCGCCCGAGAGCGCCAACCTCGCCACCGCCCAGGAGACCTTGGACGAGACATCCGGCGATTCGGCCGACCCGGCCGACCCGGCCTCCGTGGACGGGACCTGGAACGTCGACACGTCGGTCGGGTCGTTCGACGACTTCAGCGGCACCTGGGCCGGCTACCGCGTCAGCGAGCAGCTCGCGAGCATCGGGTCCAACACCGCGGTGGGGCGCACCCCCGACGTGTCCGGCAGCATGACCGTCCAGGGCAACGAGGTGACCGCGGTCGATGTCGATGTGAACCTGACGACGCTCAAGAGCGACAGCGGGCAGCGCGACGCGGCCATGCGAGGTCGGGGCCTGCAATCGGACCAGTTCCCGACCGCCACCTTCACGCTCACCGAGCCGGTGGCGCTGCCGGACGCGGTCGGCGACTCGATCACCGCCACCGCCACCGGCGAGCTGACCATCCACGGCGTGACCCAGCCGGTGACCGTGGATGTGCAGGCCGACGTCTCGGGGTCGACCGCCGCGGTGGTGGGCCAGGCGCCCATCGTCCTCGGCGACTATGGCATCGAGCCCCCCACCGGCTTCTCGGTGCTGTCGATCGACGAGAACGGAACGTTTGAGTTCCAAATCTTCTTCACCAAGGCCTAGTTCTTTGGTGTGACCGCGCGCCGATGGCGGCCGCTCGGCACGGCCGCCATCGACGGGCTTGTTGACCTATGCGTTTAGGAACCCGGGCACGTATCCCGGTACTGGGAGATGGTCGAGCCGCTGGGCGCCGGGCAGAGGAACTGCTCGTAACGGGTGTCGTTGTCGATGTAGCGCTTGAGCCACGAGATCGCGTACTTGGCAAGCGTCGTGTTGGGCGAGTTCGCCGCGGTGTGCCCGGCCCCCGCCAGCTCCAGGTACGCCTTCTCCGAGGCAGCCGGGATGCTGTTGAAGAACGGGATCGCGTGGTTGGCCGGCGACGCCGTACCGTCGTTCTGCGAGCCGATGATCAGCGTGGGTGTGCGGATCCCCGGGAAGCTCTTGGTCTGGTCCCAGGGCATGAGCGGGACCGCGGCCTGCAGGTTGGTGTTGTTGCGAGCGGCCTCCAGGGTGCCCCCGCCGCCCATCGAGTGCCCCATAACCCCGAGCCGGCTGGCGTCGATGCGGGTCCGGACCGAACTGGTGTTGATCAGGTAGTTCAGCGCGTTCTGTAGCTGGGTGGCGCGGGCGCTCGGATTGTCGAAGCGGGAATTGGTGTCGATCGTGAACACCACGAAGCCCTGGGAGGCGATGCGCGGTCCCAGCCACGCGATGCTCGACTGGGTGGCGGTGAACCCGGGTGCGACGGCAATGGCTCCGAAGGTGCCCTCGGCCGTGCTGGTCGGGAAGTAGATCGTCCCACCGCCGAACCCGTTGCCTCGGCCCACGGTGGTGGTGGAGGTGGCGAAGGCGCCGGTGGTGGCCTCGATGCTGGCGTTGGTCGGGTTCGGACCACGTTGGAACGGGTTCGCCTGGGCGCCCGCAGTGGGCGCGGCGGCGACCACCCCTCCGGTGAGCGCGAGTGCCAGCGTGACACTGGCGAGACGACGGCCGCACCTGCGGCCGCGTAAGGTCGAAGTAGGCACGGCAGTCCCCCTCGGCTGGTGCGTGATGCTCTCTGCACTCGCGGCGCGAACTGTGCCACGGAGTGCATCGATCACGGTAACTTACTGCGGAGTAAATAACAACGAGATTAAGGATGACGTCGGCGACGTTCATAGGCGCCTTGCCGGCCATGCATTTGTCCGTGGCCTGACGCGCCGATGGCGGCCGCGGGTGCGGCCGCCATCGCACGGTGCTCGCCGTGGAGCTGTTCGGTCAGGTCAGGACCCAGGGCAAGTCTGCATGTACCGCGAGATTCCGCTGCCGCCACCGGGGCAGACGAATTGCTCGTAGCGAGTGTCGTTGTCGATGTAC
>DASRJN010000699.1:0-5067 GCA_035649455.1 Acidimicrobiales bacterium | reverse complement strand
GGTCGGAGGTGACGGGGGGCATCGGCCTCTCTCTCCTCGATCTGGTCTCCGCGGTCTGGGTCAGGTCTGAGCAGACGCTTTGAGCGTACGCTCAATATGAGGCGAGAGGCAAAGCCGCGGGGAGCGGCCGGCCTGCCACTCCTTGTCTACTGACGTGTCACCCATTTGGGTGACAACTGGTGGGGTATCACAGGAAGGAATGCGTCACTAGGGGGTCTCCAGAAGAGGACAATTGACGGTTCGTCACCGCAGGACGAGGATCGAGACACACAACACGGGTCCGTCCCAGGTTCCGTGACAGGTGGCACGACGGCACAGCGCGGTGTCGCAGCCGTCAACGACGGTGCCCCAGCTGCCGCATGAAGGGGGTTGAACCGGCGCCAAATGCGGCGTCGGGAGCAGCTGGTAACCGCCGGCTACCCGTCCGCGGCTCTGTGGAGACCCCTTGCCGAGGGGGCAATCGTGCTACTGAACCGTTGGTCCACTACCCCGAGGGGAAACCCTCAGACGCGCGGGCTACGCCAGGCGCCGCGGAGATCGACCGTGGCGGTCACCGTCGCGCTCGTCCTCTGCCTGGGCGCCGTGCTCGTGTCGCCGGGAGCCGGGGCTCAGCTGTCGCAGAACACCCAGGCGCTGGATGGCCGCGGCAACAACCAGAACAACCCGGACTGGGGCCGGGCCGGCACGCAGTACACCCGCATCGCGCCCGCGCGCTATGCGGACGGCAAGGGCCAGCCGGTGGCCGGGCCCAACACCCGCCTGGTGAGCAACCGCATCTTCAACGATGTGAACCAGAACATCTTCTCGGAGAACGGCATCTCCCAGTGGGGCTTCGTGTGGGGCCAGTTCCTCGACCACACCTTCGGCCTGCGGGACGAGGCGGGGACCGTCGCCAACATCCCGTTCAACCCGGCTGACCCGCTGGAGAGCTTCACCAACACGCTCGGGAACATCCCGTTCACCCGCTCGGGCGTCGCGCCCGGCACCGGTGTCACCAACCCGCGCCAGCAGATCAACACGGTGAGCTCGTACATCGACGCGTGGGCCGTCTACGGCGGCACCAACCAGCGGCTCGACTTCCTGCGGGAAGGCAGCCAGGACGGCAACCCGAACAACAACGGCGCCCGGCTGTTCCTGCCGAACAACTACCTGCCGCGCCGTGACGCACGGGGCAACCCCGCCGGCGCTCCCACGATGGCCGTCGACGGTCGCCTGCTGGGCACGCCGAACGCCGCCCGCGTGGCCGGCGACGTGCGCGCCAACGAGAACATCGCCCTGACGGCGACCCACACGCTGTTCGCCCGTGAGCACAACCGGATCGTGAACGGGCTGCCGATCATCCTCAGCCAGGACACGAAGTTCGCCATCGCGCGCCGGGTCGTGATCGGCACGCAGCAGTGGATCACCTACACCGAGTTCCTGCCGACGCTGGGCATCAACCTGCCCGCCTACCAGGGCTACAAGACCAACGTGAACGCCAACCTGGGCAACGAGTTCGCCACGGTCGGGTACCGGGCCCACTCGATGATCCACGGCGAGCTCGAGATCCAGGCGGACGGCGACCGCTACGACCAGGCGACCCTGGACGCCATCGAGGCCCAGGGCGTCGAGGTCGGACCGGGTGAGCAGGCCGGCGAGGTCGCCTTCGTCGTTCCGCTCAACGTGGCCTTCTTCAACCCGCAGCTCGTGCAGCAGCTCCAGCTCGGCCCGCTGCTCCAGGGCATCGGCTCCGAGCGGGAGTACCGCAACGACGAGCAGATCGACAACCAGCTCCGCAGCGTGCTGTTCCAGGTCCCGGTCTCGGGCAACCCCGAGTGCCTGGACGGGCCCACCCTGCCCGAGTGCTTCCGCGGCGTGCTCGACCTCGGTGCCATCGACATCGAGCGCGGTCGTGACCACGGCATGCCGACCTACAACCAGCTACGTGCCGCCCTCGGGCTGCCGGCCAAGAACTCGTTCACGGCCATCACGGGTGAGGCGAGCGAGAACTTCCCGTTCTTCGATCCCGAGCTGACCCGGGGCAACGAGATCAACGACCCCGACAGCCTGGACTTCGTGCAGCTGAAGGACCGCAACGGCGTGGTCCTCACCCCGGGCACCGAGGAAGCCGACGAACAGACCGTGGTCGGCGTCCGTCGCACCACCACGGCCGCCCGTCTGAAGGCCATCTACGGCTCGGTCAACAACCTGGATGCTTTCACCGGCATGATCGCCGAGCAGCACATCGCCGGCACCGAGTTCGGTGAGACGCAGCGGGCCCTGTGGACCCGGCAGTTCCAGGCCCTGCGGGACGGTGACCGGTTCTTCTTCGGCAACGACCCGACGCTGACCAACATCCGGATCGTCTACGGCTTCGACTTCCGCCACAACCTCGGCGACGTCATCGCCCTCAACACCGACCTGAAGCGGGCCGACCTGGAAGCCAACGTCTTCCTGGCCCCGCTCGACTAGCCACCTAGCCGGCACTATCCGCCGCGGTCATCGCGGCGGACCCGTAGCGGGCCCCGGTCACCACCCAGGTGGCCGGGGCCCTGCGGGCTCTGTACCCGGTGTAGTCGGGGCGTTACTCTCGGCCCGGACCGACCACGAAGGCGGGTGGGCAGGTGCGAGAGCGGGTCAACGTGATCGGCCGTGACCGGCGGGCCATGGCGGGCCTGGTCCGGGACCTCCGGGTGGCCGTGGTGCGCCAGACGCTGCGCCGCCTGCCCGACGGGCGCTGGCGGGTGCAGGCCATCGGCGAGGCGGCCGAGCTGGCCCGGCTGGCGGACCGAGGCTTCGCCTTGGAGCCGGTCGAGGCGCTCGGCGCCGCCGAGGCCGCGCTGGCCACCGGCCTGGAGGCCGAGAGGCCGTCGGGCCGGGTCGCCGGGTACATGGACGTCGACGAGGTCGACCGGCGCCTGAGGGTCCTCTCGGGGCCGCCCTACGACGCCGTCGCCGAGCTCGTCACCCTGCCCTCCGCCACCTGGGAGGGCCGCGCCTGCCACGCCCTGCGCATCGGCACCGGGCCGGTCGGGATCTGTGTGCTCGGCGGCGTCCACGCCCGCGAGTGGGGGAGCGCGGATATCGTCGTCGCCTTCGCCGAGCGGCTGCTGCGGGCGCATGCCGCATCCCGAGGCGTGGCCATCGGCCGGCGCCGCTTCCCGGCCGCCCGGCTGGCGCGGCTGGTAGAGGACGTGTCGCTCTACCTCTGTCCCCAGGTGAACCCGGACGGGCGCCACCACAGCTTCACGGTCGACCCGATGTGGCGGAAGAACCGGCGGCCCGGGGCGGCAGCCGGCACGGGCTGCGTGGGCGTGGACCTCAACCGCAACTTCGACTTCCTGTGGGACTTCGAGGCCCACTTCGCCTCCGACGCCCCCATCGGCAGCTCCACCGAGCCCTGCCACCCGGACCTGTACGTCGGCCCGGCGGCGCACTCCGAGCCCGAGGTGCGCAACGTCGTGTGGCTGCTCGACGAGCATCCCGACATCGGGTACCTGATCGACCTGCACAGCTACGGCGAGCTGATCATGTACAGCTGGGGCGACGACGAGAACCAGTCCCGCCGCCGCCACATGGCCTTCTCCAATGCCGCCTACGACGGCCGGCGGGGCAACACCGGCGATGCCTACGGCGAGTTCCTCCCGGCGGCGGACCGGCGCATCCTCGAGCGGCTGGCCCGCACCATGCAGGCGGCCATCGCCGCCTCCCGCGGCCGCACCTATCGGGTGCAGCAGTCGATGAACCTGTATCCCACCGCGGGCACCGCGGACGACTACGCCTACAGCCGGCACATGGTCGATCCCGCCCGCACCAAGGTGCTCTCGTTCACGGTCGAGTGGGGCGCGGAGGACAACCCGACGCCGTTCCATCCGCCCTACGACGAGATGGTCGAGATCATCGCCGAGGTGACGAGCGGCCTGCTCGCCTTCTGCGGCGACGCGGTGCGGGTCAGCACGACCCGCCGACGAGCGGAGGTCTGACATGCCCAGGAGGAAAGCGGCGGCCCCCGCCGACTGGAACGTGCTGGTGTTCCTGAACGCCAAGAACGACCTGGAGCCCTATTCGTTCCTCAACTTCGAGCAGATGGCCAAGGTGGGCAGCACGGACCGCGTGAACATCCTCGTGGAGTTCGGCCGGCCCCGGCGCCACTACGTCGACCTCTACGGGCCCTGGTCCAAGACCCTGCGGTTCCGCGTGACCAAGGGGATGAAGCCCACCGAGGCCAAGGCCGTGGCCGACCTGGGATCGGTCAACATGGGCGACGGCGCGGCGCTGGCGGACTTCGTGACCTGGGCCCGGGAGGAATACCCGGCCCAGCGCACGCTGCTCGCCATCTGGGACCACGGCCAGGGCTGGCGGCGGCGCATGGCGCTCACCGTGCAGGGCACCGCCGCCGAGGTGCGGGCCCTGGCCCGCCGCCGCGAGCAGGCCCGGTCACGCCTGGGCGAGCGCGCCGGCAGCCTGGCACCGCTGCCCGACGACATGCGGGTGCACGCCGTGCGCTACGTCTCCCACGACGAGGACACCGGCGACAAGCTCTACAACCGCGAGATCCAGGACACGCTGGCGGCCCTCACGGCCGACGCGCCGCTCGACGTCGTCGGCTTCGATGCGTGCCTCATGGGCATGCTGGAGACTGCCTACGCCCTGCGGGGCTCGGGCACGGTCATGGTCGCCAGCGAGGAGCTGGAGCCCGGCGACGGCTGGGACTACGCCGGCTTCCTGAAGCCGCTGGTGGCCGACCCGGCCGCCTTCGACGGTCCGGCCCTCGGCGCGCAGATGGTGCGGGCCTTCGCCGACTACTACGGCGACCGGGACGCCACCACCCTGTCCGCCGTCGCGCTGTCGGGGGCCGAGCCCGCGGCCCGGGCGCTGTCGCGCTTCGCCACGCTGGCGACGTCCGATCTCGCCACGCACCTGCCGGCCATCCGGCGGGCCCGCAAGGCGTGCGAGAACTACGCACCCGGCTATGGCTTGAACTCCATCGACCTGGTCCGGTTCCTCGACCAGGTGGCGGCCGCGCCCGGGGTCGACGCCACGCTGGGCCGGCGCGCGGCATCGGCGCGCACCGCGGTCGCGGGCATG
>DASRJN010000698.1:0-5172 GCA_035649455.1 Acidimicrobiales bacterium | reverse complement strand
GTGGTGTCCGCCTTCGTGGCCGGTCTCATCACCCCGCTGATCGGCATGATCGGCGGTACGGAGTTCCGGAAGATGGACTTCACCATCAACGGGAGCACGTTCGAGGTGGGCATCGTCATCAATGCGCTGATCACGTTCCTCGTGGTGGCGGCCGTGGTGTTCTTCCTCGTGGTCAAGCCGCTCAACGTGCTGGAGGCGCGGCGCAAGCGGGGCGAGGAGCCGGTCGAGCCCGAACAGCTCTCCGACGAGGCGGCGTTGCTGACCGAGATCCGCGACCTGCTGGCGGCCCAGGCCGGCCGCCCGGCCGGGCCGGGCCCGCGGGGGCCGTCCGACGGCCCGCGCGGGCTCTAGCTGCCCAGCTGCTCGCTGAGGTACAGCTGCGCGCCCAGGCTCTCGACCAGGTAGAGCTGGGTCTCCAGCCAGTCCACGTGCTCCTCCTCGGACACGAGCATGTCCGCCAGCAGCTCGCGGGTGCCGTTGTCACCGGACTCGACGGCCAGGGCGATGCCGCGGTTGAAGCGATCGACGGCCTCGACCTCGACCTCGAGGTCGAGGCGCAATTGCTCCACGGGGTCCTCACCGAGGCGCACCGACCCCAGGCGTTGGAGGTTGGGCATGCCCTCCAGGAAGATGATCCGCTCGATCAACGCGTCCGCATGCTTCATCTCGTCCATCGACTCGTCGCGGGCGTGGTCGGCGAGCCGCTTGTAACCCCAGTTCGAGAGCATCCGGCTGTGCCCGAAGTACTGGTTGACCGCGGTCAGCTCGGCCGTGAGCGCCTCGTTGAGGAACTCGATGATCTCGGGATGCCCTTGCATGCGGGAACCTCCGGGGAGGGGGGTCAGGCAGCCGGTTCGACCTGATCGGCGGCGACCATGGTGGCCAGCAGCACGCCGATAGTAGGGCGGCACGACCCACAGCGGGTGCCTGCGCCGCAGCCCTCGCCGATCTCGTCGATCGTGCGGGCCCCGGCCTCGACCTCGGCGCGGATGCGCCGGTCGCTGACCACCTCGCAGTGGCACACGATCATGTGAGAATGGTCCCGCTCATCGGCTGGTAAGCATGCCTTACGTCTACCCGGTCGTGTCAAGGTCGCCCGAGGTGAGACCTGAATTCTGGAGGGGTCCGGGCGTGCAGTAGCGTCGCCCGTCATGCATGTGGTCATCGTGGGCTGCGGCCGCGTCGGGTCGGGGCTCGCCAGGATCATCGAGGAGCAGGGTCACTCGGTGGCCGTGGTCGACAAGGACCCCAAGGCATTCCAGCGCCTCGACGAGGGCTTCGCCGGCACGCAGATCGTCGGCGTCGGCTTCGACCGCGACACGCTGGAGGAGGCCGGCATCCGCGAGGCCGGGGCCATCGCCGCGGTCACCAGCGGCGACAACTCCAACATCCTGACCGCACGGGTGGCCCGGGAGACCTTCGGCATCGAGCGGGTCGTCGCCCGCATCTACGATCCTCGCCGCGCCGTGATCTACGAGCGCCTCGGCATCCCCACCATCGCCACCGTGCAGTGGACCATCGACCGCACGCTGCGCAAGCTGCTGCCCGACGCCTCGGAGAACGACTGGGTCGACCCCAGCGCCCACGTCGTCGTGGTCGAGCGCCCGGTGGCGCCCAGCTGGGCGGGCCAGCCACTGACCGCCATCGACATCCCCGGGGTGTCCCGGGCGGTGGCCGTCAGCCGCATGGGCACCGCCCAGGTGGCCACGCCGGACCTGGTCACCCAGGACGGCGATGTGGTCTACCTGGCCGTGGCGGTCGGTCACCTCGAGGAAGTCGACAAGCACCTGGCGGGAGCGACGGGATGAAGGTAGTCATCGCCGGCGGCGGGGCCGTCGGCACGTTCATCGCCGGTGAGCTGCAGGAAGCCGGCCACGAGGTCCACATCATCGAGCAGGACGAGGACCGGGTCACCCGCATGACCAAGACGGGCGAACCCAAGGGCGTGGGCTGGCACCTGGCCGACGCCTGCGAGGTCAACAGCCTGCGGGTCATCGGCATGGCCGACGCCGACGTGGTGGCCGCGGTCACCGGCGACGACGAGGACAACCTGGTCATCAGCCTGCTGGCCAAGCAGGAGTTCGCCGTCCCCCGCGTCGTGGCCCGGGTCAACAACCCGAAGAACGAGTGGATGTTCAACGAGAACTGGGGCGTGGACGTGGCGGTGTCGACCCCGCACCTGCTCACCGCGCTCGTCGAGGAGGCGGTCAGCGTCGGCTCGCTGGTCCGGCTGCTCTCGTTCGAGTCGGGGCGGGCCAGCCTCATCGAGGTCACGCTGGCCGGCGAGAGCCCCGCCACGGACCGCGACATCGCGGACCTCGGCTTCCCGCGCGACTCCACCGCGGTGGCGGTGCTGCGCAACGACCGGGTCATCGTCCCCCGGGGCGACACCCGCCTGCAGGCGGGGGACGAGGTGCTGGTGCTCGTCACCGCGGAGAGCATCGACGAGGTGCGGGAGATCCTGACCGGTTCCTAGCCCACTCGGCGGTGGAGACGGCCGCCCAGGTAGACGGCGGTGCGCGGACCGCCGGCCGGCCCGGTGAACACCACGAGCTCCTGCATGCCGCTCATGGGATCGGTGGTGACGAACACGCGGCCCTCGTGGTCGAGCGGGAACAGCGGCAGCTCGGCCTCGCGTATGCCGAGCGCGTAAAGGATCCCGGAGGGCTCGGTGACCAGCACGGGGGAGCGCTCGGGCACGGTCACCGTGATCCGGTGGTGGAGGCGGTCGTAGACGCCCGCGTGGCCGCCGTAGCTCTCGCCGGCGATCTCGACCACCGCGCCCCCTGACTCCCCGGTGGGCGCGTCGAGCAGGTCGGCCGCCACCCGCTCGATGAGCTGCTGGCCCAGGACGCCGCCGGTGGGGCTGTTGGCCAGCACGCACACCGCCATGCGCCGGGCCGGCACCACCCTCAGGAAGGCCCGCTGGCCGAAGGTGTCGGCGTCCTGAGCCAGGCACACCTCGTCGCCCCAGCGGCGGACGGTCCAGCCGAGGGCCTGCTCCTCGCCCGGCACGTGGCTCTCGGCGTGGGGCTGCTGCATGGCCTCGACGTCGGCCGGCGGGAGCAGGTCCGTCCCGTCCGCCGCCTGGCCCCAGTCGAGGTGCATGCGGGCGAAGGCCAGTAGCTCGCCCGGCGGCGCCATGATCCCGCCCATGGGGCCGTTCGACCGGGTCAGCGTCCAGCGGCCCTGGCGGACCGGATCGGCGCCCGGGGTCTGGGCGTGCCCGACTGCCACGCTGTGCAGCAGCACGTGCTGCGGCAGGGTCAGCGTGGCCCGGCAGCCCAGCGGGCGGGTCAGCCGCCGCCGCAGGACACGGTCGAAGTGCTCCCCGGTGGCGACCTCCAGCAGGCGCCCGGCCACGCCGTAGCCCGTGTTGCAGAAGCTGAACGACTCGTCGGTGGGATGGATCTGGCCCAGCCCCACCAGCGTGGCCAGGTAGCGCTGGAGGGCGTCGGCGTTCCAGCCGGTGTCGACCAGGTGGTCGCCCTCGATGCCGCTGGTGTGGGTGAGCAGGTGGCGGGGGGTGATCTCGATGGTGGCGCCGGGGTCGGCGACCATGAACTCCTGGAGCTGGGCCCGCACCGGCTCGTCCAGCGACACCACGCCGGCCGCCTGCGCCTGCTGCACGAGGGTGGCCGTGTACAGCTTGGTGATCGACCCGATCTGGAACAGCGTGGCCGGCGTGACCGGCACGCCGGTGGCCACGTTCGCCACCCCGCTGGTCGCCACCGCCAGCTCGTCGCCCAGCAGCACCCCACACGCCGCCCCGGGCACGCGGAGCTCGCCCGCCAGCTCGGCCAGCAGCCCGTCGAGGCGCGTGCGGTAGGAGGACAGGGCGACCATCGTGCCGGGCACGGTAGCCGCGCGAGAGTTACCGGGAGTTCACTGTGGCGTTGGCTCCGCCGGTGCCGGTGGCCCCGACCGGCGGCGGTGCAGCCAGCGGAACACGGCGAAGGCCAGGGCCGCGGGGACCAGGAACGGCAGGGCGAAGCCGAGGGCCGTCAGCGCGATGCGCCCGCCGTAGACGAGCGCCACCCAGCCGGTGTGCAGCCCGTCCCGGAACCCGGGCGTGTCCTCCGACAGCGTCACCGGCCGGTCCTCGGCCAGGTGCACGTCGAGGGTTCCCAGGGCGACCTGGTCGGCCAGCACCCGCTGCTGGCCCTGAAGCGCCTCCAGCTCGGTCTCGCGCCGGGCCAGCTCGCCCTCCACGGTGGCCAGCTGGCCGACGTCCCCGGCCTGGGACAGCAGCCCCTGCAACCGCTCGACGCTGCGCTGCAGCGATTCGACCCGGCTGTCGATGTCCACCACCTGGGCGGTCACGTCCTGGGCGTCCACCGTCTGCTCCTCGACATCGCCGAGGTCGCCGACCCGGGCCCGCACGTCTTCGAAGCTGCCGGCGGGGACGCGGATGGTGATGTCGACCTCGTCGTCGCGGACGCGGGCCTCCTCGCGGGCGACGAAGCCACCCGCGTCGGTGGCGATGTGGGTGATGCCGGCGGACGCCTCCTCGGCGTCGTCCACGGTCAGCTGCATCGATCCCGTGCGGACGATGTCGCGTGCGGCGGCGATGGCCCGCGTGTCCACCGCCAGCGCGGTCGCTCCCGAGTCGCCGCCGCCGCTGCCCGCCGTGTCCGCTTCGCCCGTGGCCACCTCGCCGGCGGAGACGTCCCCGCCGAATGCCGTGGTCTCGGGGGCGGCCGAGTTGACCGCCGAGTCGCCGTCCGAACCGCCGCAGCCGGCCGCCAGTGCCGCCGCCAGGCCCACGGCCAGCACCGCGCGTCCCCAACCCGCACGCGTCGTTGTCACCATGGCCCTTTGACGGCGCAGAGGTCGCGGAAGTTCCCAATACTGGGAACCAACTGAGTGAGCTGCGCACCGCGGTGCTGGGAGCGGGCTGCGGGGTGTGACGGTCGCGCCGGTAAGCTCGCGGGCTGCCATGAGCACCCGCCGACTCATCTTCGCGGCCCTTCTGTGTGGCCTCGCCATCCTGGTCGCGTTCTCCGTCCAGCTGGTGCAGATGCGTTGACGGCCCCGGCCACCGGGTAGCTGTGGGCCGGTAGAGTCGCAAACGGCATCACGGCCTCATCACACCCCCCGGGAGGTGGTCCCCACGGCCGAGAACTACGACGTCGTCGTCATCGGCGGCGGCCCCGGCGGCTACGCCGCGGC
>DASRJN010000697.1:0-5826 GCA_035649455.1 Acidimicrobiales bacterium | reverse complement strand
ACGTAGAAGGGACCGAGCACGGTGTTCTCGGTGCTCCCCTCCGCCCCGTCGTGCGTCAGCATCTCCACCAGGCTGGACAGGCCCAGCGTGTCGGACAGCAGGATGAACTCCTGGCGGTTGTCGTCGCACATCTGGCCGGTGGCGGTCAGGAACTGGATGCCGGCGAACCACTCGTCGCGCTGCAGGTTGACCTCCTCGGCGAAGGCGTGCAGGTGGCGGATGGCGGCCTCGGTGATCTCGCGCAGACGTGGGTTCGGCGAGCCCTCGTAGCGCGACAGCACCTCGGCCAGCAGCTCGCGGCGTGCGTCTGAGGTCATGGTGCGCTCTCCTTCATTCCGATGGCTCCGCCGGGTCGGCTCCGGCGATGATGCGTCCGGCCCGGGCCTCGAACACGTCCAGGCTGGCAGGGTGGGTGAGGATATAGAAGCGGTTCGTCCTGACGGCCTCGCACACCTGGTCCGCGATGTCCGACGGGTCCGCGGCGAAGGCCCGCTGCTCCCTGCGCCTGGCCTTGTAGGTCGCGACCTGCGCCATCTGGTCGGTGTCGAGGGCGTAGGCGAAGCGCTCCGGACGGTTGCGGTCGGCGGTGGAGATGTTCGTCCGGACCGGGCCCGGGCAGAGCACGGACACGCCGACGTGGCTGCCCTCGGCCGCCAGCTCGAAGCGCAGCGTCTCGCTCAGCGCCACCACCGCAGCCTTCGACGCGTTGTACGGGCCCATCCGGGGGAGGTAGTAGAGCCCGGACGTCGACGCCGTGTTGACGATGTGGCCGACGTCGTTGGCTCGCAGGTGGGGCAGGAAGGCCCGCAGGCCGTGGATCACGCCGAAGAGGTTCACGGCGAGGACCCAACTGAAGTCCGCCAGCGGCAGCTCGGCGATGGGCAGGCCGCGGCTCCCGACGCCGGCGTTGTTGCAGACGAGGTGGACGTCGCCGAAGTGCTCCAGGGCCGTCTCCGCGAGCGCGGTCACGTCCGCCTCGAGGCTGACGTCGGTCGGCACGGTGAGCACGTCGGCGCCCGTGCGGCTGAGCTCCTCGGCCGCCCGTTGCAGGACCGGTCGCTCGATGTCCGCCAGCACCAGCTTCATGCCCTCGCCCGCGAAGCGTTGCGCCATGGCCAGGCCGATGCCCGACGCCCCGCCGGTGATCACCGCGACCCTGCCGTTGAGATCGTCCACGGCTAGACCCGCAGGAGGTAGGCCGAGTGCAGGAGCTCGGGATTGGCCTTCAGCTCGCCGGCCGTCCCGTGGTAGCGGATGCGGCCGCCCTCGAGGACGTAGGCCGTGTTGGCCAGCCGGATGGCGACGTGGGCGAACTGCTCGATCAGCAGCACCCCCACGCCCGCTTCGGCGACCGACGCCAGCGTGGGCACGAGGCGCTTGAGGATCACCGGAGCGAGGCCCAGCGACAGCTCGTCGACGAGCAGCACACGGGGCCGCGACACGAGTGCCTGCGCTAGCACGACCATCTGTTGCTCGCCGCCCGAGAGCGACCGGGCCGTCGTGTCCTGGTAGCGGGTCAGCTCGGGGAACAGCGCGAGCGCGTGGTCCAGGCCCTCCTGCGCCTGCTCACGATCGAGCCCGTAGGTGGCGACGCGCAGGTTGTCGGCCACGCTCAACTGCGGCAGCACCCGCCGGCCCTCGGCCACGACGGCGACGCCGGCGCGCCGGATCGACTCCGGCCGGCGCCGGGTGAGGTCGCGGTCGCCGAGGCGGACCCGGCCGGCGCTGGGCCGGAGCAGGCCCGCGACCGCGAGGACGAGCGTCGACTTGCCGGCGCCGTTGGGGCCGAGCAGGGCGGTCACCTCCCCGGGCGGGATCGTCAGCGAGACGTCGCGCAGCACGGGGCGGTTGCCCCGAGGCACCGACAGCGACTCGACGTGCAGGGTGGCGGCAGTCGTGGCGGTTTCGGTCACACCTCCTCCTCGGTGCCGAGGTAGGCGCGGATGACGTGCTCGTCCCGGAGGACGTCGGCGGTGGTGCCCGAGGCGATCAGCTTGCCGAAGTCGAGCACCGCGGTGGTCTCGCAGCACGCCGACACCAGGCTCATGTCGTGATCGACCAGGACCACCTGCGCCTCGACCTCCTCGGGGATGCGCCGGATCAGCCGGCCCAGATGCTCGGTCTCGTCGTCGGGGAGGCCGGCGGCGGGCTCGTCCAGCAGCACCACGCGCGGGCGGCCGACGACGGCCCGGGCCACCTCGACGAGCCGGCGCTGGGCGGCGCCGAGTGTGCCGACCAGCCGGTTCGCCTCGGGCTCGAGCCCGACGAAGTCCACGGCGTCCAGCACGTCCTGGCGCTGCGTGGCCCGCCCGCCTTCCGTGTTCTCCCGCACCAGCAGAACGTTGTCGAACACCGAGAGGTCGGCGATCGCCTGCTCGGTCTGGAAGGTCCGGCGGAGCCCCCAGCGGGCGCGCCGGTAGTCGGCCATGGCCAGCAGGTCGTCGCCGAACGCATGCACCGCACCGGCGACCGGCTTCACGAAGCCGCTGAGCACGTTGAAGAACGTGGTCTTGCCGGCGCCGTTGGGGCCGATCAGGCCGCAGGTGCCGCCGGACAGCGTCAGCGTCATGGCGTCGAGCGGCACGACGCCGCCGAACCGGACGGTCAGGCCGTCGACCTCGATCATGGCGGCGGTGCCTCGTCGCCGGCCCGCCGGGGTCCGGACAGCCCGACCAGCTTGCGCAGCCTGCGACCGAGGTTGGCGAGATCCTTCGGCACCTGGTCGACGAGGCCGCCGGGCGCAGTGAGCAGCACCTGCAGGATGCCGACGCCGAACAGGATGGTGAGCAGCTCGGTCGAGACCCCCCAGTCGTCCAGCAGCGCGGGGAGGAGGCGCAGCAGCAGGGCGGCGACGATGGCGCCCCCGAGGCTGTAGACGCCACCCATCAACACCACCGCCAGCAGCAGGATCGAGTTCTGGACCGGGAACTGGTTGATGTTGACGCCTCCGCTCGCCGCCGCGAGCAGGCCGCCCGCCACACCCGCCATGAACGAGGCCAGCGCGAACGCCCACAGCCGGTAGAGCGTGACGTTGACACCGGCGGCGACCGCCGTCGCCTGGCTCTGGCGCAGGGCGGCCCAGGCCCGTCCGGGCTTGCCTCGGACGTGCCACAGCGCCAGCAGGAACATGAGCACGGCCACCGCGACGCAGTAGCGGTAGTACGCGGTGTCCCCGGTGGCGATCGCCGGCCGGGACAGACGTGACGACGCGCCGCCGGCGGCGGAGTTGCCGAAGAAGCCACCGCCACCGTTGGGGAACTGGGCGATCCGCAGCACGACCGTGATGGCGCCCGCCGCCATCAGCGTGATCAGCGCCAGGTACAGGCCCGAGAGCCGGAGCGCCGGAAGCCCGATGAGCGCGCCGATCACGCCGGTGACGACGCCGGCGATGAGCACGAGGACGGGGAACGGCAGGGAGGTGGCGTAGTGGAGTCGCAGTGCGACCCAGGCGCCGATGGCCAGCAGCAGGAACTGGCAGAGCGACACCATCCCGGCCCGCCCGATCAGCAGTCCGAGGCCCAGGGTCACGATGCTGTAGATCACGACCGAGGTCACGATCTGCAGCCAGAACCGGTCGAGCATCCCGGGCAGCCCGAAGGCGACGAAGGCGAGCGCCGCCACGGAGACGAGCACTCGTACCAGGCCGCTCTTCGGTCTGAGCGCGCGGATCGCCGTGGGCGCCACCGCCTCCCCGCCGCTGAGCGGGCTTGCCAGCGGCGCGGCGACCAGCGCGGGCTCTTCGTCGCTAGCCCGCACGTCTGGTTCACTCACTGCGACGACCCCGCTTGTGTCTCCCGCTGCCTCGTGGCGAACCAGAGGAGGGCCACGATCGCGAGCACGAATGGCGTCAGCGTGCGGTACTCCGCGACCTCCGAGAACGCGGTCAGGCTCGACTGGACGATGCCAATGAGGAAGCCGGCGGCCAGCGTCACCCAGAGGGACTGGAGCCGGCCGATCAGCGCGGCGGCCAGAGCCGGGATCACGAGGAAGGTCAGACCGACGATGTCGAGGCCGACCAGGTTCGACAGCAGCAGTCCCGCAGCGCCGCACACGAGCCCCGACCCGAGCCAGGCCGCCGCCTCGACCCGGCGCACGGGCACGCCGAGCGTGGCGGTGATCTCGCGGTCGTCGGCCAGCGCCCGCATCGCCGTCCCGACCTTCGTGACCCGCAGGAACACGGCGGTGCCGGTCGTCACGACGATGGCGAACACCACCCCGATGATCTGGGTGCCGCTCACCCGGGCGTCGAAGACGTCGTAGTTCCAGCGGGACGTCGGCAGGGTGATCCCGTGCGGGTCGCGGCCCCATACCCATTGCATCGTGCCGAGCAGGATCAGCAGGAGCCCCAGCGTCGCCGTCGCCTTGACCAGCGGGTCGCGGGCCGCGAACGGCGGGCCGAACAGCACCCCGTAGACCAGGGTCGCCGCCCCACCGAACACGATGCAGGCCAGGTAGGCGACCCAGTCCGGCGCCCAGCCCGCATCGAGCAGGGACCAGGTGATCAGGGCGCCCGTAGCCCCGATGGCCCCGTACGCGAGGTTCAGCACTCCGGTCGCCCGGTACAGCACGACCAGGCCGACGCCCGACATCGCGAACACCCCACCGAGCGCGAAGCCCAGCACGATGAACGGCTTGAGGTCAGGCATGAGCGGCTCCGGGCACCCTGGTCTCCCTTGTCGACGCGACGTGTCTGCCCTGGCGTCGGTGTCTCAGCCGGTGTTCAGACCTTGGTCCTCCTCGGCGGCGCGGATCTCGTCGAGCGGGTTGCCCGGCAGGTCCGTGATCTTGAAGCAGTCCTCGACCTGGACCATGTTGCCGTCCTCGGGCGCCACGGTGAGATCGACGTTGTTGGAGACGTTCGACCCGACGCCGCTGGCGTAATACCACGGCGAGCACAGGATGTCGCTGACGAAGTTCTTCACGTTGGCGAACGCCTCGTTGACGCTCTCCTTGGTGATGTCCCCGTCGATCGAGAGCAGCGCGTCGGTGGCGATCCGCCCGGCGAGGTAGCCCATCTGGGCGAAGCTGGAGAGCGGGACGTCCGGGGCGTACTGCTCCAGCACCTCGTTCATGTGCTCCTGGTCCGGGTTGCCCGAGTCGAGCACGTTGAACTCGGCGTTGATGAGGAACTTGCCGTTCCACGCGTCGCTCAGCTCGGCCGCCAGCGAGGGATCGTTCGGCGGGGTCGAGCTGGCCCAGACCACCGAGTCGATCAGGCCCTGCTGCTCGATCGCCTGCAGCAGCGGCAGCACCGTGGGCCCGGTGAAGTCGAGCACCACCCCGCCCCCGTCACCGGCTTCGGCCACCAGGCGCTGGGCGAGCCCGGCCGGGTCGTTGATCGGGACGTCCTCGAGGATGCTCACGCCCTCCATGTCGTTCTCCTCGGCGAACTCGACCACGCCGCTGTTGATCAGGTCGAAGCCCGGCTGGTTGGGGGAGACGACGACCAGCTTCCCCTCCGCGCCGGCCCGGACCGCGGCCTGCGCCCCGCCCAGGCTCGAGTAATAGGGCCCCATGTTGACGGCCGAGAAGTTCGGGCTGGTGAAGCAGTCCTGGGCGACGCCCGCGATGATCAGGTGGAAGCCCTGCTCGCCGTAGTAGTCGTCGTTGACGCTGCATTCGATGAGGCTCGTGCTGCCGACGATGCCCACGACCTGGTCCTCTTCGATGAGCTTCACCGCCAGCGACGCGATCTGCTGCGGATCGACCTGCTCCTCCTCGGCGATGTACTGGATCGGCCGGCCGTTGATGCCGCCGTTGTCGTTGACGCAGTCGAAGTACGCGCCGGTCATCTCCGTGATCCAGGTGAAGTCGACGCCGGGGATG
>DASRJN010000696.1:0-5146 GCA_035649455.1 Acidimicrobiales bacterium | reverse complement strand
GTCGTCGAGGGTCTTCACCACCCGCCGTCCGAAGGCGGGCTGCACGAGCGACCGGTACCGGGTGTGGTCCGGCGGGTCGGTGTGCATCATCGTCGGCGGCGTGTCGTAGGTGGCCCCGATCTCCATGAGCAGGATGCCCCGGCCCGAGCAGTACGTCTGCGGGTCGCGGGAGGCCGCGGTCACGTCGGCGTGCCGGGTCAGCACCCAGGCGCCGGTCTCGGCGTGGCGGGCGACGGGAGCCTCGGCCCGCAAGCGGGCGAGGTCGGGGAACGGGTCACCCGCCAGGAAGCCCTCGTCGAGCACCCGGCCGACCAACGTGGACACCGTGCCGTCGCCCCTCGTCGTGGCGTTGTCGACCGTCACCGCAGCCCCCTCGTCGTGTGCTCGGCGCCGACGCTGACGGAGACGTCACCGTCGTCTGTGTCGTCGGCCGTGACCCGTGGCACGATATCTGACACGGTTTCAGATCTGGGAGGGTCCATGGAGACGAAGGACACGCTCTACATCGGCGGCGAGTGGGTTGCGCCCTCGACGTCGAACACGATCGAGGTGGTGAGCCCCTACACGGAGCAGGTCATCGCCCGCGTGCCCGAGGCCGCGGAGGGCGACGTCGACCGCGCCGTCGAGGCCGCCAGGGCCGCGCTCTCCGGGCCGTACCCCGAGCTCACGCCCGACGAGCGGGCCGACTACATCGTCAAGCTCTCCCAGGCCATCCAGGCCCGCTCGGGCGAGATCGCCGAGACCATCACCGCCGAGATGGGCTCGCCGGCCAGCTGGGCGATCATGGGCCAGGTCTTCGCCCCGACGATGGTGCTCGACGGGTGGGCCGACCTGGCGCGCACCTTCCCGTTCGAGGAGATCCGGCCGGGGGCCATGGGCCCCGTGCTCGTGCGCAAGGAGCCGGTGGGCGTGTCCGCCGGCATCATCCCGTGGAACGTGCCGCTGTTCATCGTGGCCCTGAAGCTGGGTGCGGCCCTGGCCGCGGGCGCGCCGATGATCCTCAAGCCCTCGCCCGAGACCCCGCTCGACGGCTACATCCTGGGCGAGATCCTCGACGAGATCGAGCTGCCCCAGGGCATGGTGTCGATCCTGCCCGCGGGGCGCGAGATCGGTGAGTACATCGTCCGCCATCCCGGCGTCGACAAGGTCGGCTTCACCGGGTCGACCGCCGCGGGCCGCAAGGTGGGTGCCATCTGCGGCGAGCTGCTCAAGCGCTGCACGCTGGAGCTGGGCGGCAAGTCGGCGGCCATCATCCTGGAGGACGCCGACCTGGCCAGCGCCATCCCCATGCTCATGCCCTCGGCGCTGATGAACAACGGCCAGGCCTGCATCGCCCAGACCCGCATCCTGGCCCCCCGGGCCCGCTACGACGACGTGGTGGAGGCGGTGGCCCAGGCCGTCAAGGCCCAGACCGTGGGCGACCCGGCTGATCCCACTGTGGCGGTCGGCCCGCTGGTCGCCGAGCGCCAGCGCGACAGGGTGCTCGGCTACATCGACAAGGGGAAGGCCGAGGGCGCCAAGCTGAGCGTGGGCGGCGGCCGCCCGGCGGGCCTGGACAAGGGCTGGTTCGTGGAGCCCACCCTGTTCGTCGACGTCGACAACCGCATGACCATCGCCCAGGAGGAGATCTTCGGCCCGGTGCTGGCGGTCATCGGCTACGACGGGCCCGAGGACGCGGTGCGCATCGCCAACGACAGCGACTACGGGCTGTCCGGCTCGGTGTGGACCAGCGACGTCGAGGCCGGCCTCGACGTGGCCCGGCAGGTCCGGACCGGCACCTACGGCATCAACCAGTTCGGCACCCTGGATCTCCGGAACCCGTTCGGCGGGTTCAAGGCGTCGGGCGTGGGCCGCGAGCTGGGGCCCGAGGGCCTGTCCGCCTACCTGGAGACCAAGTCGATCCTCCTCCCCGCCGGCTACACGCCGCCTGCCTGAGCCCGGATGGGCCGGCGACGCGTCGCACGCGGGCTCGGGCTGGTCGCCGGCCTACTGCTGGTGGGGTTGGTGCTGCTCGCCCCCGCTCCGGCCGCCCGCGGCCAGGAGGGGGGCGACGACACCACCTCCACCAGCGTCGTGCCCCTGCCCGAGGACGGGATCATCCCGCAGCCCAACTCGGGGGCCGAGCCCAGCGAGGCGGGGGACCGGGGCGGCGCCCTGCAGGTGGCGGTGCTGGTGGCGATCGTCGTGGGTGTCGGCGTGATCGTGGTGCTGGTGGTGCGCGAGTCGCGCCGCGCGCGCCGCACCCGCTGACGCCCGGTCACCCCAGCGGGGCGTAGGTCTCGCAGCCGTGGTAGCCCTGGCGGTAGCCGGTGCGCAGGGCATCCGTGCGCTGGAACACGGTGCCCACCTGCTCGTCCAGCACCCCGCCGAAGGCGAGGAAGCCCTGGATGGCCTCGTCGAGGTCGCCGGGCGAGGTGGACAGCTTGGACTCGGGGGTGCTCTCGGGATCGCTCAGCGAGATGCTCCACACACCGGTCAGGCAATCGGCCTGCAGCCCGGCCTGGTCGTCGTTGATCACACCCAGCTGGACCTGGGCGGCCTGGGCCCACAGCCGGGCCACTTCGGCCCCGACGGCGAAGTCGCCGATGGCGTACAGCGCGCTGACCAGGCCGTCGCCGTCCAGCACGACGACGTTCTCGTCGGGGCAGTACGTCGCCAGGAACTCCAGCTGGTCGCCGTCCGCGGTCTCCCCGCCGCACTCGATGGAGTCCTGGTCCGGGTCGACCAGCACCAGGTCGTCGACGGGCACCCACTCGTGGCCGAGCTGGGTGAAGACCTCGGCGTAGAACAGGTTGAGGTCCTGCTCCAGCCGGGTGAGCAGGCCCACGCCCTCGGGTGCGTCGGGACCGTCCTCCAGGACCATGTTCCCCTCGTCGACGCCCTGGTCGTCGTCCTCGGGGTCGAAGGGGACCTCCACCGTGTCCCGGGCCACATCGGGGTCGTCGTAGTCGGAGCAGCCCTCGGCCCCGTTCTCGAACCCGTCCTGGAACGAGGTCACGCGGTCGAACCCGCTGCCGTGAGCGAACGGGTCGTTGGGGTCGGTGCCGGGGGCGTCGCGGATGGCGGTCATGCCCGCCACGGTCTGGTCCAGGTCCACGTCGTCGGGTTCGAACGTCGGGGCGTCGCCGTCGACCACGTAGGCGGTCCACGCGCCCGCGAAGCAGTCGGCCTGCAGCTCGAGGTCGACGGTGCGGTCGATGGCGCCGGCCCGGGCCTGGATGGCGTGGCCGAACTCGTGCGCGATGACGATGGCGACCGTGAAGCCGCCGTACCTCTCGTTGACCTCGGGGATGAAGCGGGCCTCGTCCCAGGCGATGATGTCGTCGCCGTCGCAGTAGAAGGCGTTGTCGGCGATCTCCTCGTACGCCGGGGGCGGGTCGCCGCACGGCGGCGGCTCGGTGTTCGGCCCGTACGGGAAGAAGCCGGAGACCTCCTCGAACTCACCGCCGTAGACCTCGGGGTAGGTCGCTCGCCAGTAGGCGCTCACGTCCTCCGTCGCCTGCATGGCGATGGCGGCGGGATCGCTGGAGGGGTCGGGACCGCGGGGGCTGGCGTGCTCGCCCACCGGGACCAGCCCGCTGCCCAGCAGCTCGTGGCCGGCCGGCTGGGCGCATGCGCCGAGGACGGCGGGCATGGCGGCGGTGAGCGCGCCCAGACATCTGCACCAGCGGTTCACCTCTGCTCCTTCCGCCGTCCGCCGCCGCGTGGCCCGCAGGCCCCGCACGACGCTAGCGCGGCGCGCTGCGCTCCCCGCTTCGCGTTGTCGGGGCTCTAGATTCGGGCGCGGTGACCGATGGTGTGACGACCGGCGAGGTGCCGCTCCCGCCGGACTACCCGGCCGAGTGGGACGCGGACGTGGTGCTGGCCGACGGCGGCACGGTGCGCATCCGCCCGATCCGGCCCGACGACGCCGGCCGCATCGTCGCGTTCCACTCCCTGCAGTCGCCGGAGAGCATCTACTTCCGCTACTTCTCGCCCCATCCCCGGCTCACCGAGGCGGAGGTCAACCACCTCACTCACGTCGACTACGTGGACCGCATGGCGTTCGTGGTGCTCCGCGACGACGCCATGGTGGGCGTGGCCCGCTACGACCGCTATCCGCTGCGCTCCGAGGCGGAGATCGCGTTCTTCGTGGACGACCGCCACCGGGGCCGGGGCATCGCTCCCATCCTGCTGGAGTACCTGGTGGTGGCGGCCCGCCGGGCCGGGATCCGCTCGTTCACCGCCACGGTGCTGCCCTCCAACCAGCGCATGACCTCGGTGTTCCGCAAGGCCGGCTTCGAGCTGCGCAGCACGTTCGACGAGGGCGTGATCGAGGTTCACTTCGACCTGCAGCCCACCCCGGAGGCGGAGGCCGCGGTGGAGGCCCGGGCCCAGCGGGCCGAGGCGGAGTCGGTCCGCCTGCTGCTGGCCCCGCGCTCGGTGGCGGTGATCGGCGCGGGGCGGGAGCGGGGCAACGTCGGCCACGCGGTGCTCCGCAACCTGCTGCTGCACGAGTTCGCCGGACCGGTGTACCCGGTCAACCCCCACGCGCCGCACGTGGCCGGGGTGTCGGCCTCGGCCAGCGTCGAGGCGATCGAGGGCCCGGTGGACCTGGCCGTCGTGGTGGTGCCCGCGCCCGAGGTGCCCGACACCATCGCAGCCTGCGGTCGCAAGGGCGTGAAGGCGGCCATCGTCATCACCGCAGGCTTCGCCGAGTCCGGGCCGGAAGGCGCGGCCCTGTCGGCCGCCACGCTGCGGGCCGCCCGTCGCTACGGCGTCCGGCTGCTCGGGCCGAACTGCCTCGGGGTGATCAACACCGACCCCGAGGTGCGCCTGCACGCCACCTTCGCCACCCCGGGGGTGCGGCGGGGGCCGGTCGCGCTGCTGTCCGAGTCGGGGACGATCGGCGGCGCCCTCCTCGAGCGCGTCGCCGAGGCGGGGCTCGGCGCGTCGTCGTTCGCCGCCATCGGCAACCGCGCCGACGTGTCGGCCAACGACCTGCTCCAGTACTGGGCCGACGACCGGCGCACCGAGGTGGTCCTGCTCTACCTGGAGTCGTTCGGCAACGCCCGCAAGTTCAGCCGCATCGCCCGCCAGATGTCGCGTACCAAGCCCATCGTGGCGGTCAAGAGCGGCGGCGCGGCCCGGGCCTATCCGGGCGAGG
>DASRJN010000695.1:0-16662 GCA_035649455.1 Acidimicrobiales bacterium | reverse complement strand
CTGGAACCTGCGCCTGGAGAAGGAGCTCGAGCTCGAGGGCATCGACTACGCCGAGCACGGCAACCGGGCGTACCACATGGAGTTCGGCCACGGCATGACCTACACGACCCCGAGCGGCCTCAGCGGCGACGGCGCTCTGGTCGGGGTGGGTGGCCGGTCCGAGCCGGACACGCCGGACGATGTGGCGGAACCGGCCGGGACGCCGAGCTGAGACGGCCGGCGGTGAGGCCGGGCCCCGAGCGGGCCCGGCCCGCCCGGCCATAGGACTGACACGGAGGCGACATGACCACCACGGTGCTGGACCGGGACAGATCGCAGCCCGAGCCCGACGCCGAGCTCCCCGACCTCGACGAGTACGGGCTGCTCCGCTACCGCGGCCACTGGGTGGCCGTCAGCTCGACGGAGGAGCGAGTCCTCCGCCCCCTGCTCGGGAGCTGGCGCCAGGTCGTCCGCAGCCAGCAGCTGGTCGAGACCGTCTGGCCGACGACCAAGGTCAAGGCCAGCGCCATCCACACCCTCGTACGCCGGCTGCGCCGGCGCCTGCAGCCGCTCGGCCTCACGGTCGAGACCATCCGGGCTCGCGGCTTCCTCATGGAGCCGCTCCCCGAGGACCACAGCCACGCAATCGCGGCCGCACAGGGCCGCACAGCCTACGAAGGATCGACATGGCCCATCTCGTGACCGCCGTCATCAAGCCCCACAAGCTCGAGGAGGTGAAGGAAGCCCTCCGCAGCGCCGGTGTGCTCGGCCTGTCGGTCAGCGAGATGCAGGGCTACGGCCGCCAGGGCGGCAAGAGCGAGGTCTTCCGGGGCACCGAGTACACCGTCGAGTTCGTCCCCAAGGTCCGGGTCGAGGTCATCGTCCCGTCGGTCGACACCGAGAAGATCGTCGACATCATCACCCTGGCCGCCCGCACCGGGAAGATCGGCGACGGCAAGATCTGGAGCATGCCCCTCGACAGCGTCACCCGAGTGCGCACAGGCGAGAAGGGCGACGACGCCATCTGATCGCCCGGTCCCGACGGGGCCGGACGGTGCCGCTGGGGGCGCCGGCCGGCCTCGTCGCGTTCCGGCTCAGGCCTCGTCGAACACCTCGGAGTCGACGAGCTTCCACCCGCCGTCATCGAAGTAGACGAAGATCTCGCGCTCGTCGCGCGAGTCACTGTCGGCCATGAGCAGTGACGCCACCGCCGCGACGGCGAGGAGGGTCAGCACCGACACGGCGACCACGGCCGCGGCGGTCTGCCGCCTCGGGGGTGCGCCGGCCTCGGACACGCCGGAAGCCTCCCAGGTGCGACCCGGATCGGGTACGCGGCCCGGGCCGCCGCGATGCCATGATGCGGTCATGACGAGCCAATCAGGGGAGAGCACCGAGGCGGCCGAGACCGGGGCGCGGGTCGAGCGGTTCGAGGTCCAGCGGACCATCCCCGTGGATGCGGCCAGCATCTTCCGGGTGCTGAGCGATCCGATGGGCCACGTGGCCATCGACAGCGCGGGGATGCTCATGGACGCCACCGGAGATCCCGTCAGCGCCGTGGACGACACCTTCGTGGTGCACATGGACCGCGAGGCGCTCAACGACTACCCGCTCGGGCGCTACGACGTGACCGTCAAGATCGTGGACTTCGAGCCCGACCGCGAGATCGCCTGGACGATCGAAGGCCAGATCAAGCCCCAGATCGGGCACGTGTACGGCTATCACCTCGAGCCCGCCGCCGAGGGCGAGGGCACGCTCGTGACGTCGTACTACGACTGGTCGGGCATCGACGAGACGTGGAAGAAGGCCGACATCTTCCCGATCATCCCCGAGAGCGCCCTGCGGGCCACGCTCGGGATCCTCGATCGCACAGTGCGGCGGGGGTGGGACTGATATAAGGAGGCCATGGCCAAGGAGGGGTTGACCGCCTTTCAGGCGGTGAACCGCTATTTCGAGGAGGCGGCGCGGCTCATCGACCTCGACGAGGCGATGTGGTCGGTCCTCACCTCGACGTATCGGGAGATCTCCGTCCAGATCCCGGTCCGCCTCGACAGCGGCGACCTGATCTGCGCGCGGGGCTACCGGGTGCAGCACAACGGCGCCCGGGGACCGTACAAGGGCGGCATCCGCTACCACCCCACGGCCGACCTGGAGGAGGTCCGGGCCCTGGCGTCGCTCATGACGTGGAAGACCGCGCTGCTGGGCCTGCCCTTCGGCGGGGCCAAGGGCGGCATCGAGGTCGACCCCACCGGCATGAGCTCCGCGGAGCTCCAGCGCATGACCCGGCGCTTCGCCAACGGCATCGCCCACGTGCTCGGTGTGTACCGGGACATCCCCGCACCCGACATGAACACCAACGCCCAGACCATGGCCTGGATGATGGACGCCTACTCCGCCACGCACGGCTACAGCCCGGCCATCGTGACCGGCAAGCCGCTCGACCTCGGCGGGGCCCCGGGGCGGGAGGCGGCCACCGGGCGGGGTGTCGTCTACATCCTCGAGGCCTACGCCGAGCAGCACGGGCTGGACATGCGGGACCTGCGCATCGCCATCCAGGGCTTCGGCAACGTCGGCTCCTGGGTGGCGACCGAGGCGGCGGCCCAGGGTGCCACCGTGGTGGCCGTGTCCGACGTGGCGGGCGGCGTGCGCCGGGAGGCCGGGCTGGACGTGGCCGGGCTGGTCGAGGTGGCACGGGGCGGCGGGAGGGTCGGCGACACCGAGCAGCTCGGCGTCGACCGGGTGAGCAACGTGGAGCTGCTCGAGTCGCCGTGCGACGTGCTGGTGCCCGCCGCGCTGGGCGAAGTGATCGACACCGACAACGCACCCGACATCCAGGCCGATGTGGTGGTGGAGGCGGCCAACTACCCTGTGACCCCGGGGGCCGACAAGATCCTCGGCGACCGGGGCATCCAGGTCATCCCCGACATCCTGGCCAACGCGGGCGGGGTGACAGGCTCGTACTTCGAGTGGACGCAGAACATCCAGCAGTTCACCTGGAAGGAGGAGCGCTTCAACGAGGAGCTGCGCGACCGCCTGCGCACCGCGTACCAGGCCACCACTTCGGCGGCCGAAGAACTTGGCTGCACGCTGCGACAGGCGGCCTTCGCCATCGGGATAAAGAAGGTCGACCAGGCCGCCCGGATGCGCGGCTACGTGTGATCTTGTAACCCCACGGTCATTGCAGCACGGAGGCCGGATGGGGAAACTGCCCGCAGTGACATCGGTCAGCGACGCCCCGGGGACCGATCCCGACGCCTCGGGCCCCCGCCGCCGGCTCCGGCGTCGATCCCCGCGCCGAAGCCGGGCCGAGCGGAAGCGGCAACGCCAGCCCGCCGACTGGTCGCCGCTCACCATCGAGACCAAAGCGCCTCGCAGCGGGCGGCTGGAGTTCGAGCCGCCCACGCTCAACCTCGAGGACCGCCACTCCGAAGGGCCCTCGATGTACCGCCAGCGCAAGCGCCACGTCGAGGCCGGCACGGTGTTCGCCGCCCTGGTGGCGCTGGGCACCATCGTGCTCGTCGGGTTCCTCGTCTACCGCGGCACGCGGGTCCACCTCACCCAGACCGGCATCACCGACGACGACGTCATCACCACCCAGGAGGCGGCGCAGCTCCAGGTGACGATCGTGTTCGCCGACCCGGAGGCCGCGACCGAGGCCACCCTCAGCTACGACGGCGAGGTGGTCGAGGCGCCGCCGGTCCAGAACGACACGATGATCTGGATCCCGCCCGCGCCACCCGCGGAGGGCGCCCACGAGCTGTCCCTAGCGGTGCCGCGGGCGCTGCTGGACGACGCTCAGTTCCACTGGGACTTCACGGTCGACGGCACCGCTCCGAGCCTCGAAGTGCCCAGCGCGACCGAGCCGGTGGCCATGGACTCCGAGGCCGAGGTCAAAGGGGTGGTCGAGCCGGGCGCGCAGCTCACTGCCGACGACGATCCCGTGCGGGTGGACGACGACGGCAGCTTCACCCTGCACTACGACCGGCCGCCCGCCGGGCCCATCAACCTCGAGGCCGTCGACGAGGCCGGCAACGTGACCACCGCCCAGGCGGTCGTGCCGGTCACCTACCCGGGGTTGCGGGGCGTGCACGTCACCGCCGCGGCCTGGGGCAACCAGCAACTGCGCGACGGCATCCTGGCCATGATCGACGAGCACCGCATCGACACCGTCGAGCTCGACCTCAAGGACGACAGCGGCATCGTCGGCTTCGACACCAACGTGGCGCGCGCCGCCGAGATCGGCGCGGTGGTCCGCAACTACGACCTCGACACCGCCATCCTCACGCTGAAGAACCGCGGCGTGCGGGTGGTGGGCCGCATCGTCACGTTCCGCGACCCGAAGCTGGCCGCGGCCGCGTGGGCCGCGGGTCAGGGCGACCAGGTGATCCAGACCGCCAGGGGCGACCTCTACGGCGGCGCCGACGGCGGGTACACCAACCCGGCCAGCGCCGCGGTCCGGCGCTACAACGTCGACATCGCGCTCGACGCGGTCAGCCGCGGGGTCGACGACATCCTGTGGTCCGACACCCGCCTGCCCACCGGCAACCTGGCCAGCATCGTCGTCCCCGGGCTGACGGGCAGCCCGTCCGATGCGGTCACCCGCTTCCTGGCCGAGGCCCACGACCAGCTGCGCCAGCGGGGCGCATACCAGGGCGTGACCGTCGACGGCGAGGCCGCCGACCACGGCGAGCCGGTGGGCCAGGACGTGCCCCGCATCGCCCGCAACGCGGATTACGTCGCCCCGGAGATCTACCCCGGCTACTGGAACGCGGCCTACGGCGTGGCCGATCCCCGCCACCAGCCGGGCGATCTGGTGCAGGGTGTGCTGGCCCGCTACCAGGAGGCGACGGCCGGCAGCGGGACCGTGCTGGTGCCGTGGCTGCAGGACTTCGCGGTCGGAGGCGTCGACTACGGCGACGCCGAGGTGCGGGCTCAGATAGAGGCGGCGCGCAGCCTCGGCGTGCAGAGCTTCCTGCTGTGGAGCCCGGCCGTGCGCTACTCCTCGGGGGGCGTGGATCCCACCGGTTGAGCGCACAGTTGGTCCGCCCCAGGGGTGACGGTATGGTCCGGGCGATGGCCGACCAGGCGACGTTCGCGGATCAGGCGATGGACCTCATGCCCTCGCTGTACGCCGCGGCGTTGCGCATGACCCGCAACCCGGCCGATGCCGAGGACCTGGTGCAGGAGACGTACCTGCGGGCCTACCGCGGCTTCGGGGGCTTCGAGCAGGGCACCAACCTCAAGGCCTGGCTCTACCGCATCCTCACCAACACTTACATCAACAGCTACCGGGCCAAGAAGCGCCGGCCGGAGGAGACCGATCTCGACGAGGTCGAGGACCTCTACCTCTACCGCCGCATCGGCGGGCTGGAGGCGGCCATGGCCGGGCGCAGCGCCGAGGACGAGCTGCTCGACCGCTTCACCGATGCCGAGGTCAAGGAAGCCATAGAGTCGCTCCCCGAGAACTTCCGCATGGCGGTGCTGCTCGCGGACGTCGAGGGATTCGCCTACAAGGAGATCGCCGACATCCTGGACATCCCGATCGGTACGGTGATGTCCCGACTGCATCGGGGAAGAAAGGCGCTCCAGAAGCAGTTGTACGAGTTCGCAGTCCAGCGGAACCTGGCGCCACCACCCAAAGACGACACCATGTCCGATACCCATGTCTGATTGCCAAGACTCGCTCCACGAGCTCTACCGGTACCTCGACGGCGAGCTGACCGAGGACCGCCGGGCGGTGATCCAGCATCACCTGGACGGGTGCCAGCCCTGTGCCGAGCCCTACGACTTCGAGGCCGAGCTGCGCCTGATCATCCGGAAGAAGTGCCAGGAGCAGGTGCCCGACGCCCTCGTGGCCAAGGTCAAGGCGGCGCTGCTCAACGAGGCGGCCAAGACCGCCGGCCCCGCGTCGGACGCTTAGACCGCGCCGTACGGCGCGTGTCGGCTTGGCGACACTACGGCAACAGTTCGCGACATCCGGCGGCAGGCCCCTAGAGTGCGCCCATGCTTGCCGTGGTGTGGCATTACTGGATCGGAGCCGTGCTCGTCGGAGCCGCGGTCCTCACCGTCGGCGCGCTGGCGTTCGGATACCTGCGCAGCGTCGAGTCGACCCGGTACCCGAAGGGCAGGTAGCCGGGGATGCCCAGCCCGGTCGACTGGGAGCTCGCCGAGCGCGTGGCGGTCCGGGTCGCGGGGCACGAGCCACTGGCGGCCTCCTACCACTACGACCGCCTGGCGCTGGACTTCGAGGAGGTCACCGCCCAGGCCGAAGAGCTGGTCGCCCGCGCCACGGGACTGCATTCCGCCGCCGGCCCGGCGCGGGCACGGGTGGTCGACCGGGGCGACTGGGTGCGTGCCAACCTCGCCAGCTTCGGGCGCCTGCTCCGGCCGCTCACGGACAAGATGGCCGAGCGCCTCGACGACGGCCAGGGCGTCAAGGCCCTGGTGGGCGCGGTGTCGCGCCGGGCTGCGGCGCTGGAGATCGGCGTGCTGCTCGGCTGGATGGGCACCCGGGTGCTGGGCCAGTACGACCTGCTGATCATCGAGGACGAGGACCCCGACGACCAGGACCTCGTGTACTACGTGGGCCCCAACGTGCTGGCCCTGGAGAAGCGCTTCGGCTTCCCGCCCCGTGAGTTCCGCCTCTGGCTGGCACTGCACGAGGTGACCCACCGCGCCCAGTTCACCGGCGTGCCGTGGCTGCGGCCCCACTTCCTGTCGCTGGTCAACCAGACGCTCGACGCGGTCGACCCCGATCCCCGGCGCTTCCTCGACGCCCTCGCCCGGGTGGTCGAGGAGCTGCGGTCGGGCCACAACCCCCTCGACGAGGGCGGCATCGCCACGTTGCTCGCCAGCCCGGACCAGCGCGACCTGTTCGGGCGCATCGGCGGGATGATGAGCCTGCTGGAGGGCCACGGCGACGTGACCATGGATCGGGCGGGGGAGGGCCACGTGCCGTCCGCTCCCCGGTTCTCGCGGGCCCTGCGCGAGCGCCGCAAGCAGGTGGGCGGCGTGGCCAAGCTGGCGCAGAGAGCGCTCGGCATCGACGCCAAGATGAAGCAGTACGCGCAGGGCGAGGCCTTCATCGCCTACGTCGAGCGCCACGGTGGCGCAGACGTGCTCGACGCCGCCTGGCGGGGCCCCGAGTGGCTCCCCACGCTGGCCGAGATCCGGGCGCCGCAGGACTGGCTCGACCGCGTACGGCTGTCCGAAGAGCTGGTGGGGTAGCGCTGGCCGAGACGCCGGGCCTGCTCGCCGAGCTGGCCGCCCGCTGCGACTTCCCACCCGCGGGCACCGAGGTCTGCTGCGCCGTCTCGGGCGGGGCGGACTCGCTGGCGTTGCTCGCGCTGGCGGTCGAGGCGGGCTGCGTGGTCACCGCGGTCCACGTCGATCACGGCCTGCGGCCCGGATCGGCGCAGGAGGCCGACGTCGTACGGTCCGCAGCCGAGCAGTTCGGGGCCGGCTTCCGGGCCGAACGGGTCACGGTGGAGCCGGGGCCCAATGTCGAGGCCCGAGCACGGGCGGCGCGCTACGCGGCCCTGCCACCGGACGTGCTGGTCGGCCACACCGCCGACGACCAGGCCGAGACCGTCCTGCTCAACCTGGTCCGCGGGGCCGCGCTGGACGGGCTGGCGGGCATGGCCCCGGCCCGGCGGCCGCTGCGGAGGTTGCGGCGATTCGAGACCCGGGCGCTGTGCCTGGCGCTCGGGCTGGACCCGGTGGTCGATCCGTCGAACCGGGATCCGGCCTTCCGCCGCAACCGGGTGCGGCACGAGCTGATCCCGCTGCTGTCGGCCATCGGGGAGCGGGACGTGGTGCCCGTGCTGGCCCGCCAGGCCGACCTCGCCCGCGACGACATGCGGCTGCTGGACGAGCAGGCGGCGTCGTTGGACCCCACCGACGCCCGCGCGCTGGCGTCCGCCCCGCTGCCGCTGGCCCGGCGTGCCGTCCGGGCATGGGTGCGGGCCGCCGGCCCGGGCGGTCCCGAGCGCCATCCCCCGGACGCCGCGGCGGTGGCCCGAGTCCTGGCCGTAGCCCGGGGCGAGGCCGTGGCGTGCGAGCTGGCCGGCGGCTGGCGGGTGGCCCGCACGGCGGGGCGCCTCCGACTGGAGGAGCCCTGAGGACTGCATACTTCTTGTGCAAAGGAGTTATGCAGAGATAGTGTGCAGTCATGCCAGAGGCGCACGAGCGGAGGATCCTGCATCCCGATGCCCGCCAACTGCGGGTGCTCGCCCATCCGTTGCGGTCGCGGTTGCTGGGAGCCCTGCGATTCCACGGGCCGGCCACTGCCACCCAGCTGGCGGCCCGGCTGGGGACCAACAGCGGCGCGACGAGCTACCACCTGCGGCAGCTGGCCGATGCCGGGCTGGTCGAGGACGACGCCGGGAGGTCGAGCGGGCGGGATCGGGTGTGGCGGCCCGCGCACGATGCCACCTCGTGGATCTCGACCGACTTCGACGACGACGCCGACGCGCGCGCGGCCGACGACTGGCTCCTCCGCCACCAGTCGAGGACGATGGCCGGCTGGGTCGACGACTGGCTCGACGCCCGCGGGGACTGGTCCGTCGAGTGGCGGCGCGCGGCCGACCAGTCGGACTACCACCTCGACCTGACCGCCGAGCAGCTGGCGACGCTCACCGAGGAGCTGCACGCCGTCGTCAGGCGCTACGTCGCCGCCGAAGGCGCGGGGGCGTCCGGGGCCGAGCGCGTCACCCTGCTCCTCCAGGCCTTCCCATCGCCGGAGCGGCGGGTATGACGACTGCCGACCTGCCTGCGCTGAGGCGCCGTTACCACCTGCTGCTGGCGTTGCGGTGGCTGCCGTCGGGGCTGTGCATGACCGTGTTCGTGCTGCTCATGCGGGAACGCGGTCTGTCGCTCGGCGAGATCGGTGTGGGCATGGCCACGCAAGGACTGGTGATGCTCGCGCTGGAGCTGCCGAGCGGCGGGCTGGCCGACGCCCTGGGTCGCAAACCCGTGCTGGTGCTGGCGGGGGCACTGAGCATCGTCGGGTCCGCGTTGCTGCTCGCGGTCCACGGCGTGGCGCTGCTGGCCGTTGTGTTTGCAATCCAGGGTGTGTACCGGGCGCTCGACAGCGGTCCGCTCGAGTCCTGGTTCGTGGACGCGGCGTTCGCCGCCGACCCCCGGGTCGACATCGAGCGCGAGCTGGGCCGGGCCGGCGTGGTGATCTGCGCGGCCATGGGCACGGGCGCGCTCGCGGCGAGCGGCATCGTGCGTACCGGCGGGATGGGCCTCGACCCGCTGGTCGCCCCGCTGGTGGCCGCCTTGGCCGTGCAGGCCGCGGGGCTCGTCGCGGTCCTGGCCCTGATGGACGAGCCGCGCCGCGGGCGAGGCTGGCCGGCCGCCCACCGCGCCGTCGGGACGGTGCCCGCGGTGATGCGTGGCGCCGTGCGGACGATCCGGGCCAGCCGGCTGCTGGCGGCGCTGGTCGCCGGCGAGCTGCTGTGGGGCTTCGGACTGGTGGCATTCGAGACGTTCTTCCCCCCGCGCCTGGCCGAGCTGGGCGGGGGTGCGGATGCCGCCGCCGGCCTCGTCGGCCCGACCGTGGCCGGGGCCTGGGCGCTGTCCGCCTTCGGATGCGTCTGCGGCCCGGCGCTGGTTCGCTGCTTCGGCGGTGGCTGGACCGGCGGCGGGCTGCGGCTCGTGCATGGCGCGGTCGTGGTCGTGATGGGACTGGCCGGCGCGCCGCCCACGCTGATCGCCGGCTACCTGGCGGCCTACTGGGCGCACGGGGCCACCAATCCCGTCCATTACGGCATGGTCCACCGGGCCACGGGCGCCGCCGAGCGCGCCACCGTCGTCTCCGCCAACTCGCTCGCCGCCCAGCTCGGTGCCGCGGTCAGCGGCATCGCTCTCGGCGGGGTGGCCGACGCCGCCGGCATCGGCTCGGCGATGGTCCTCGCCGGCCTCGTCCTCGCCGCCTCCGCCCCGCTGTACCTGACCGGCCGCGCCCGGCCGGCCACGGGTCGGGCGCTAGCCGGATTGGCGTGGGTCGGAGACCAGGCGGAGGCCGGCCGGCCGGAACCGGCGCTCGGGGGCGGGGCTGGCGATCCGCGCCTGGTGGGGACCGGGGTCGGGCCATAGGCCCCCGAGCCGGGCGTCGATGGTGGTGCCCTGGCCCGGCTGGGAAGAGACCGTGAGCGTGCCACCCACGACGGCGGCGGAGGCGCGCATGCTGACGATGCCGGGGCCCTCGGGGATGGCGTCGGGGTCGAAGCCTTCGCCGTCGTCGCGCACCCGCAGGCGCACCGCGCCGCCGTCGGGCTCGATGGTGACGTGGACCTCGCAGGCGTCGCTGTGGCGCCAGACGTTGTGCAGTGCCTCGTGGACGATCTGGAGGACCACCGTCTCGGTCACCCAGTCGAGCACCAGGTCACCGTCCACCGACACGCCGAGGTGCGGGCTCAGCCCATCGCCGTACACGGAGGCGAAGTGGGCCGCGATCGGGGTGCGCAGCCGCCCGTCCGATCGGCGGTCCCCGTCGGGTGGCCGGATGGCCATCATCAGGTCCCGGAGGGAGTCGGCGTGGCGGCCCAGCTCACCCCGGACCAGCACCGAGGCCTCGGTGACCATGGGGGACCCACCGATCGGCTCGTAGCCGGCCCCGGCCAGCGTGGCGAACGAGGCCGCGGCCGACACCGCCTGCTCGTGGAGCTGGCGGGCGAAGTGCCGGCGGTCGTGCACCGAGCGCTCCAACATCTCGGACAGCAGCCGTCCCCGCTCCTCGGACGCCACCTCCACCTGGCGGTACAGCCGTCGGGTCTCGCCGATGGCGGCCAGCTGGCGCAGCGCGGCCAGCACGAACAGCAGCGCCACGACCCCGAGTGCGAACGCCACGGTCCACGGGCGCTCGCGGGCGACGAGCGCGGTGGCGGCCAGCAGCGCGGCCAGGCCGGCCAGCGGCAGCGCCGTGGCCAGCCGCGCGCCCCGGACCTGGGCCTGCAGCGGCAGGCGCCCCAACCCCGGGCCCATGAGCCGGGGGGAGTACAGCGGGACGAGGAAGTACATGCTCACGGTCAGGGCGTTGAAGAAGATGAGCGGCGGCGCGGGCAGGGTGAACCCCGAGACGCCCTGGGCGGTCTGCAGGGCGACGTTCACGGTGCCGGCGATGGACAGCGCGAGGGCGCAGGCGCCGAACATCCGGGGGCCGGGGCCCATCCGCACGCACAGCACGGCCGTCCAGTAGATCCCGGCCACGGTGAATACCAGCGTGAGCGCGGCCGGGATGGTGAACCACGACGCCTCGGCGCCCACCACCGCCGGTCCCCACAGCACGACCAGTGGAGCGGTGAGGGCCACCACGGCGGCCAGCGCCTCCACCACGTCGACAGTCAGGGCGCGCCGGCCCGAGCGGCTGCGCACGAGCATGGCCAGGCCGGTGATCTTGAGGCCGCCGCTCAGCGCCACCAGCGGGAGGCCGAGCACGTTGGCCCAGTGCCAGCCGGTGCGGACCCCGATGAGCATGCCCACGCCGATGATCCACATGACCACCAGCCCCGCGTACAGCAGGCTGAACGCCACCCGGCACTCGCGGGCGCGCCGAGCGGTGTAGAAGCCGACCACCAGGGCGGGCGAGGTGTAGGTGCCGCACGCCAGGTAGATGAGGACGAAGATGTAGTCGCCCGGCGAGTCGACGGTCGTCGCCGCCCAGGTGACGAGGGGGACGGTGACGCAGACCCAGGCGATCCCCAAGTGCCGCACATACGGGAAGACCAGAAGCGCGCCCCTGCCCTCCTGCGCCGGCCGTTGCCACGGCCACCACCGGCGGGGCTGCCCTTCCCTCATGACGTCTCCCCCCGAACCCCCCACTACCCAACCACGCCGCCAGTCTCCCGTCGTTGGGTCGATAACAAACAAACGTATTGGGCTGACCGTAGGTTAACTCATATGTGAAGCTACAAAGTATTGACGTTATGGTCAATACTAGCGACAAGGGAGTGCCTCGACCACGGGCTGCGGTGACCGCTAGGTTCTGCGGCACATGGCCACCGACCCCCCCGGCGACCTCGTCGTGACCGGCCGCGATATCGACAACGTCGGCGTCGTCCATGATGCGGACACCGAGACAGGGTTCGAGCACCACATCGACGAGCCGGCGCTCGGGCCCGTGGTGGTGGGCGAGGCCGACATCCGCCGCCGCATCGGCGAGCTCGGCGACCAGATCACCGCCGACTACGCCGGGCGGGCGCCGCTGCTGATCTGCGTGCTCAAGGGGGCGTTCGTGTTCCTGGCCGACCTGGCCCGGGCCATCCGGCTTCCCCTCGAGGTCGATTTCATGGCGGTCTCGTCCTATGGCGCGTCCACCAAGTCATCCGGCGTGGTGCGCATCGTCAAGGACCTCGACCTCGACCTGGCCGGCCGCCATGTGCTCCTGGTCGAGGACATCGTCGACTCGGGCCTGACGCTCACCTACCTGCGCCGGAACCTGGCCGCTCGCCAGCCGGCCAGCCTGGAGGTCTGCGCGCTGTTCGTGCGCCAGGGCAACCAGAAGACCGAGGAGGAGCTGCGCTACGTGGGCTTCGAGATCCCGCCTGCCTTCGTGCTGGGCTACGGGCTCGACGTCGGCGAGCGCTTCCGCAACCTGCCCTATGTGTGCGAGTTCCGCGGCTCGGCCTGAGCGGACTCGGTCGGGCGTGTGACGTTTGCCGCTTCCCGGGCTCGGCCTGACGGGCGCATGACGGCACCGATAGCCTGATCGCCACCGTGAAACGCATCCCCCGTGCTGCCCTGCTGTATCTCCTCCTCGGCGCCGCCGTGCTGTTCGTCGGGATCCGGTTCTCCACCCGCGGCCCCGACCGCGAGGAGATCCACCTCTCCGAGTACACCCAGGCCATAGACGACGGCAAGGTCGCGACCGCCGAGATCAAGGACTCCGACCACGTCGTCGTGGGCAAGATGACCGACGACACCGAGTACGAGGTGGCTTTCCCGGCCGAGTACGCGGACGAGCTGGTCGACGACCTCCACGACGCCGACCCGCCCATCGAGGTGACCACCGACCAGCAGTCCGACTCCATCTGGACCGGCCTGCTCGTCTCGCTCCTCCCCACGGTGCTGCTGGTGGGCGCGTTCCTGCTGGTCATGAACATGCTGCAGGGCGGGGGCAAGGGCGTCATGCAGTTCGGCAAGTCCCGGGCCAAGCAGGTGGGCAAGGACGAGCCGTCGGTGACCTTCGCCGACGTGGCCGGCTGCGACGAGGCGGTCGAGGAGCTGCAGGAGATCAAGGAGTTCCTGCAGGACCCGGCCCGCTTCCAGGCCATCGGCGCGCGCATCCCGAAGGGTGTCCTGCTCTATGGCCCGCCCGGCACCGGCAAGACCCTGCTGGCCCGGGCCGTCGCCGGCGAGGCCGGCGTGCCCTTCTTCCCCATTTCGGGCTCCGACTTCGTCGAGATGTTCGTGGGCGTGGGCGCCAGCCGCGTGCGCGATCTGTTCGACAAGGCCAAGCAGACGGCGCCGGCCATCGTGTTCGTGGACGAGATCGACGCCGTCGGCCGCCACCGCGGGGCCGGCCTGGGCGGCGGCCACGACGAGCGCGAGCAGACGCTGAACCAGCTGCTGGTGGAGATGGACGGGTTCGACGCCCGCACCGGCGTGATCCTCATCGCCGCCACCAACCGGCCGGACATCCTCGACCCCGCGCTGCTGCGACCCGGCCGCTTCGACCGCCAGATCGTGGTCGACCAGCCCGACCTGGAGGGCCGCAAGGCCATCCTCGACGTGCACGCCAAGGGCAAGCCGCTGGCCGACGACGTTCGCCTCGACGTGCTGGCCCGGCGCACCCCGGGGTTCACCGGCGCCGACCTGGCCAACCTCATGAACGAGGCCGCGCTGCTCACCGCCCGCCGCCGGGGCGACGACATCACCATGGCCGCCCTGGAGGACGCCATCGACCGGGTGCTGGCCGGCCCCGAGCGCAAGACGCGGGTGATGTCCGAGCAGGAGAAGCGGGTCATCGCCTACCACGAGGGCGGCCACACCCTGGTGGGCCACGTGCTCGAGGGCACCGATCCCATCCACAAGGTGTCGATCGTGTCCCGCGGCCGCGCCCTCGGCTGGACCCTGGCGCTGCCCGAAGAGGACAAGTACCTCAAGACCCGCTCCGAGCTGATCGACACGATGACCATGCTGCTGGGCGGGCGCTCGTCCGAGGAGCTGGTGTTCGGCGAGCCCACCACCGGGGCGAGCGACGACATCGAGCGCTGCAGCGAGATCGCCCGGGCCATGGTCACCACCTACGGCATGAGCGACCGGCTCGGCCCCCAGAAGCTCGGCACCAAGTCGGGCGAGGTGTTCCTGGGCCGCGACTACGGCCACGAGCCCACCTACTCCGACGAGATCGCCGGGCTCATCGACGACGAGGTGCGCCGCCTCGTCGACCACGCCCACGACCGGGCCCGCTTCATCCTCTCGACCCACCGGGCCACGCTGGACCGGCTGGCCGCGGCCCTGGTCGAGAAGGAGACGCTCGACGACTCGGACCTGGCCGAGGTGTTCGGGCCGCTGGACAAGGGCACCGGCATCGACGTCCCGCTGGACGAGCTGGAGCCGCCGGCCCGGCCCCGTCCCCGGCGCGAGCTCCACGACGGGGTGACGGTGGCCGAGGCCAACGAGCGCCACGAGGTCCGGCCGGCGCCGTCCCCCGCGGCCGAACCTGCCTGGCGGCGCAAGTTGCGGCGCTGGGGCATGCGGCCTCGCCCCACGGGCACGTGAGCCGGGGCCCGCGCCGGTGACCGACGAGTGGCCCAGCCGGGAGTTCCCGCCCATCGAGACCCCGATGGACCTGGAGCGCATCGCCAAGGCCGTGCGCGAGATCCTGGAGGCGATCGGGGAGGATCCCGAACGTGATGGGCTCCGGGACACACCCGAGCGGGTGGCCCGCATGTACGCCGAGATCTGCTCCGGCCTGCACGAGGACGCCGACACCCACCTGGCCGTCACCTTCGAGGCCGGCCACGACGAGATGGTGATGGTGCGGGACATACCGCTGCAGTCGGTGTGCGAGCACCACATCATCCCGTTCATCGGCAAGGCCCACGTCGCCTACATCCCCGGGAAGGACGGCCGCATCACCGGCCTGTCCAAGCTGGCGCGGCTGGTCGACGCGTACGCCAAGCGGCCCCAGGTCCAGGAGCGGCTGACGGCCCAGGTGGCCGACGAGATCGACCGGACGCTCGACCCCCGGGGCGTGATGGTGGTGATGGAGGCCGAGCACCTGTGCATGACCATGCGAGGCGTGCGCAAGCCGGGCTCGACCACCGTGACCTCGGCCGTGCGGGGCCTGTTCCGCACCAGCGTGGCCACCCGCGAGGAGGCCATGCGGTTCATCGTGGGCAACCGCTGACAACCACATACAGGGGGATTCTGGGCGCGCAGAGAGTCCTCGGCGCCCGCGGTGCGCGGCGTAGGATGTGCGATCGTGCAGGTCATGGGCGTCGTCAACGTGACGCCTGATTCCTTCTCCGACGGGGGCCGCTACCTCGACCACGACGCCGCGCTCGCTCATGCCCGGGCGCTGGTGGGCCAGGGCGCGCACTGGATCGACGTGGGCGGCGAGTCGACCCGGCCGCGGGCCGATCCGGTCCCCGAGGCGGAGGAGCTGCGCCGGGTGCTCCCGGTGGTGGAGGCGCTGGCGGCGGAGGGCGTGGCCGTCTCGATCGACACCCGCAAGGCGGGCGTGGCCGAGGCCGCGGTGGCGGCCGGGGCCCGCATGGTCAACGACGTGAGCGCCGGCTTGGGGGCGGTCGCCGCCGCCACCGGCGCGGCCTTCGTGGCCATGCACATGCAGGGTGACCCCACCACCATGCAGCAGGACCCCCACTACGACGACGTGGTGGTCGAGGTGCGGGACTACCTGGTGGCCCGGGCCGACGCCGCCCGGGCCGCGGGTGTGGCCGAGGTGTGGATCGATCCCGGCATCGGCTTCGGCAAGGCGCTCGACCACAACCTCGACCTGCTGGCCAACCTCGACGTGCTGGTGGCGACCGGCTACCCGGTCCTGGTGGGCACGAGCCGCAAGGCGATGCTGGGCCAGCTGGCGGCCCGGGCCACCCCGGGCGGGGGCGCGGCGCCCGCGTCCGACCGGCTCGAGGGTTCGCTGGCCACGGCGGTGTGGGCACGGCTGCGGGGGGCGGCCATGGTGCGGGTCCACGACGTGGGCGCCACCGTGCGGGCGCTGGATGCGGTCGAGGCGGCGGCTCCGGCCGCGTAGAGAACAAGGGAGAGCGAGACGTGGCACCGATGAAGGGCAAGTGGGCCCAGGGCATCACCCCGCGCAACTTCGTGTGGGTGCTCAAGGATCGGTTGGCCGTGTGCGAGCGCCCGGGTGGCTACGGTGCCAACCACCGCCGGGTGCGCCGCCAGGAGGAGATCATCTGGATCCGCGAGCAGGGCTTCACCCACGTCGTCTCGCTCATCGCCGCCGCCCACAACCTGCACAACTACGACGAGCTGGGCGTCCCCTGGCTGCACCGGCCGCAGGGCCCCCAGGACGATCCCGTGGTCTTCCAGAAGAACCTGTACCTCGAGCTCCGGCACCTGCTGGCCGGCGGCGAGAAGCTGCTGATGCACCAGGAGGAGGTGGGTGACCGGGTGTGCGGGCTCGTGGCCGGCTACCTCCTGTGGGCCGGGTTGGTGCCCTACGGCCCTCAAGCCATCTCCGTCACCGAGCGG
>DASRJN010000694.1:0-4966 GCA_035649455.1 Acidimicrobiales bacterium | reverse complement strand
GTACATGACGAAGTCGTCGTCGCCCAGGAACTCCCGGGCGATGAGGACGCAGTGGGCGAGGCCGAGCGGGGCGTCTTGGGGGATGTAGCTGATCTCCAGGCCCCAGCGGGTCCCGTCGCCGACGGTGTCGATGATGTCCTGGGCGCCGGTGCCCCCGACCACGATGCCGATCTGCTTGATGCCGGCCTCGGCCATCGCCTCGATCCCGTAGAAGATGATCGGCTTGTTGGCGATGGGGACGAGCTGCTTGGCGCTCGTGTGGGTGATGGGGCGCAGGCGGCTGCCGGTGCCCCCGGCGAGGATGAGACCTTTCACGGGTCGTACAGTCTTGCAGTTCCGACCCGGGCGGAACACAACCCTCGCGCCTACCCCACGGGCAGGCCCAGGTCACGAGCGATGACGAGGCGCTGGATCTCGCTGGTCCCCTCCCCGATCTCCAGGATCTTGGCGTCGCGGTACTGCCTCGCCACCAGGGTCTCGTCCATGAAGCCGTAGCCCCCGAAGATCTGGGTGGCCAGGCGGGTGGCGGTGACGGCGGACTCGGTGGCGTACAGCTTGGCCATGGCCGCCTCACGCTTGTAGGGCCGGCCCGTGTCGCGCCGCCAAGCGGCCTGGTAGACGGCCAGAGCCGCGTTCTCCGCCATCACCGCCAGGTCCGAGCAGGCGAAGGCGACGGCCTGGTTGGATCCGATGGGCCGCCCGAAGGTGTGGCGCTGGCCGGCGTAGGCCACGGACTGCTCCAGGCAGCAGCGGATCACCCCCACGGCCAGGGCGCCGATGGCGATGCGCCCGTCGTCCAGCGTCTCCAGGAACTGGGCGAAGCCGCGGCCCCGCTCCCCCAGCAGGTTCCCGGCCGGGACCCGGCAGCCGCCGAAGCTGAGCCCGTGGGTGTCCGACGCGTGCCAGCCCATCTTGCGGTAAGGCGGCTGCACGGTGAAGCCGCGGGTGCCGGCGGGCACGACGATGGCCGAGATCTCGGGCTGGCCCGCCCCCGCGCCGCCGGTGCGGGCGGTGACGGTCACCAGCGAGGTCATGTCGGTGCCCGAGTTGGTGATGAACGCCTTCTCGCCGTCGATCACCCACTCGTCGCCCTCCAGCCGGGCGGTGGTGCGGGTGCCGCCCGCATCGCTGCCCGCGTCGGGCTCGGTGAGGCCGAAGCCGGCCAGGGCCCGACCCGTGCACAGGTCGGGCAGCCACTCCTGGCGCTGCTCCTCGGTCCCGAAGCGGAAGATAGGGGTGGCGCCCAGGCCGACACCCGCTTCCAGGGTGATGGCCAGGGACTGGTCCACCCGGCCCAGCTCCTCGATGGCGATGCACAGCGTCGTCAGGTCCGCGCCGCCGCCACCGTACTCCTCGGGGAAGGGGATGCCGAACAGGCCGAGGTCGCCCATGTGGCGGACCACCTCGGTGGGGAAGACGTGCTCGGCATCCCAGCGTTCGGCGTGGGGCGCGATCTCGCCTTCGGCGAAGTCGCGCACCAGCTTGCGCAGGGCTTCCTGCTCCTCGGTGAACTCCACGTGCACAACGGAATCGTACGGTCACGGGGCCGCACCTATCCTCCCCCCGTGACCCCATTGGCCGTGGTAGGGGGCCGGCTGCTGACCGGCCTGGTGGACGTGACGTCCGACCTCGCGGCCCTGGAGGGCTCGGGCCGGTGGGCGGTGGTGCTGCCCTTCGAGGGCTCGCCGGTGCTGGCCCGCTTCGCCGAGTCCCGCCCGGCGCGGCCGTGGCCAGGCGCCCCGTGGCACGGTCCCGCCCCGGACGCGTGGACGTCCTCGCTCGACCGCGACCAGTTCTGCGCCGGGGTGCGGGCCATCCGGGACGCCATCGCCGCGGGCGACGTCTACCAGGTCAACCTGACCCGCCGGCTGTCGGCCCCGCTGCCGCCGGGCGCCGACATCGCCGCCCTGGGCGCGGCCCTGGGGCAGGGCAACCCCGCGCCCTACTCGGCGGTGGTGCGGCTGCCGTCGGTCGGCTGCCACGTGGCATCGGCGTCGCCCGAGCGCTTCCTGCGGCGGGACGGCGACCGGGTGGCGTCGTCACCCATCAAGGGGACGGCGCCCGACGCGGCCTCGTTCCTGCCCAAGGACCGGGCCGAGAACGTCATGATCGTGGACCTGGTGCGCAACGACCTGGGACGGGTGTGCGAGTGGGGCTCGGTCGAGGTCCCGGCCCTGTGCGCGGTGGAGCACCACCCCGGGCTGGTCCACCTGGTGTCCACCGTGACCGGGAGGCTGCGGCCGGGCGTCACGTGGGGCGACATCGTGGACGCCACCTTCCCGCCCGGGTCGGTCACCGGCGCGCCCAAGCTGGCTGCCCTGGACCACATCGGCCGCCTGGAGACCGCCTCCCGAGGCGTCTACTGCGGCGCGGTGGGCTGGGTCGACGCCGACTGGGGCCGCGGCGAGCTCAACGTGGCCATCCGCACCTTCTGGGCGGAGGACGGCCGGCTGCACCTGGGCACCGGCGGCGGCATCACGTGGGACTCCACCCCCGACGGCGAGTGGGCCGAGACCGAGCTGAAGGCGCGTCGCCTCCTGGCGGTGGCCGCCGGCCAGCTGACCCGCGCGGGAGCGCACCGGTGACGGGGCCCGGAGCGATATGGCTCAACGGCGACCTGGTCGCGCCGGAAGAGGCCGTGGTGTCGGTGTTCGACCACGGCTTCATGGTGGGCGACGGCGTGTTCGAGACAGTCAAGGTCATGGGCGGCCGGCCCTTCGCCCTGCGGCGCCACATCGAGCGGCTCCACCGCTCGGCCCAGGGCCTGGGCCTGGCCGTGCCCCTGGGCGACGCCCGGCTGCGGGCCGCGGTCGACGAAGTGGTGGCGGCCGCGGGCCTGGACCTGGCCCGCCTGCGCATCACGCTCACCGCCGGGGTCACGCCCCTGGGGTCGCGGCGGAGCGAGGGCGAGCCGACGCTGGTGATCGCCGCCGGCCCGCTGGTCCCGTGGGCGCCGGACACCAGCGCGGTCACGGTGCCCTGGCCCCGCAACGAGCGCTCGGCCCTGGCCGGGGTGAAGATGACGTCCTACGCCGAGAACGTCGTGGCGCTGGCCGAGGCCCGCAAGGTGGGGGCCAGCGAGGCGATCCAGCCCAACACGGCCGGCAACCTGTGCGAAGGCACCGGATCGAACGTGTTCGTGGTCCACGACGGCGAGCTGGTCACCCCGCCGCTGCTGTCCGGCTGCCTGGCCGGCGTGACCCGGGCCCTGGTGCTGGAGCTGCTCCCGGAGGCCGACGAGGCGAACATCCCGATGCCGGCCCTCGCCGAGGCGGACGAGGTGCTGCTCACCTCCACCACCCGGGACGTCCAACCCCTGCGCATGCTCGACGGCCGCCCCCTCCCCGGCGTCGACGGCCCTGTCGCCCGCCGCGCCATGGCCGCCATCGCCGAGCTCCAGGCCCGCGACCTGGATCCCTAGTCCCCCGCGGGGCGGAGGTGGACGACGTCGCCGACGGTGATGGTGCGGCGGTCGCCCTCCAGGGTCTGGACGACCAGGCGGCCGTCGTCGGTGATGTCGACCGCGGTGCCCTCGACGTCGTCGCGGCCGAGGTCGATCCGCACCCGGCGGCCGAGGGTGGCCGAGCGGGCGCGCCAGGCGTCGAGCACGGTGGCCGGGCCGTCGGCCACCAGGGTGGCGTAGCGGGTGGCGAAGGCTCGCAGGAAGGCGACCAGCAGGTCGGCCCGGTCGACCTCGGGGCCCAGCCAGTTGAGCGCGGTGGCGACCTCGGCCACCGCGGCCGCCTCGCCGGACAGGTCGCGGGGCCAGGTCACGTTGATGCCGACACCCACCACCACGACCACCCGGTCCGTGGGGGCCGGGGGGCGGTAGCCGCCGGACATGGTCGTGCCGGTGGGCCAGTCGGCTTCGGCCAGGATGCCCGCCAGCTTGCGCTCCTCGCCGGCGGACGGCGCCACCAGGTCGTTGGGCCACTTGAGGCCGGCCCGCACCCCCGCCACCTGCTCGACCGCCTCGGCCAGGGCGACGCCCGCGGCCAGCGTGACCCCTCCCGCCGCCCGGGACGGCGGTCGCAGCAGCACGGACACGAGCAGCGACGCACCCGGGGGCGCCACCCAGCGGCGGTCCCGGCGACCCCGGCCCGCGGACTGGTGATCGGCCACGACGACGACTCCCTCGGGGGCGCCGTCCCGGGCCAGGGCCAGCACATCCGCGTTGGTGGACCCCGTGGTGGAGACCCAGCGGACGTCCGCGAAGCGGGTGCCCGCCAGCACGGCCCGCACGCGTTCGCTGGCACCACCCTCCGGCATCCCCGTAAACATATGGCGTGCTCTCGAAGATCTTGATCGCCAACCGGGGCGAGATCGCGGTGCGGGTCATCCGGGCCTGCCGCGAGCTCGGCATCACGTCAGTTGCCGTCTACTCCGACCTCGACCGCGACAGCCTGCACGTCCGGCTGGCCGACGAGGCCTACGCGCTCGGGGGCCAGACCGCGGCCGAGAGCTATCTGGACACGGCCAGGATCCTCGACATCATCGAGCGCTCGGGTGCCGACGGCGTGCACCCCGGCTACGGGTTCTTCAGCGAGAACACCGACTTCGCCCGGGCCATCACCGCCCGCGGCGTGACCTTCATCGGGCCCCCGCCCGAGGCCATCGAGGTCATGGGGGACAAGGTGTCGTCCCGCATCGCCGCCCAGCAGGCGGGCGTCGCCGGCGTGCCCGGCACCACCGAGTTCCTCACCTCGGCCGACGAGGTGGTGGCCTTCGGCGACGAGCACGGCTGGCCCGTCGCCATCAAGGCCGCGTTCGGAGGCGGCGGCCGGGGCATGCGGGTGGTCGCCGCGGCGGCCGATGCCGCAGCCGCGCTGGAGTCGGCCCAGTCGGAGGCGCTGAAGGGCTTCGGCCGTTCCGAGTGCTACGTCGAGCGCTACCTGACCTGGCCCCGCCACATCGAGATGCAGGTCTTCGCCGACACCCACGGCAACGCCGTCTGGCTGGGCGAGCG
>DASRJN010000693.1:0-5556 GCA_035649455.1 Acidimicrobiales bacterium | reverse complement strand
AGCCGTTACCTCACCAACAAGCTGATAGGCCGCGAGGCCCTCCCGAAGCAGAATCCTTTCCTCATCCGAACATGCGATCAGATGGGGGCATCCGGTATTAGCTCCCCTTTCGGGGGGTTATCCCAGACTTCGGGGCAGGTTCCTCACGTGTTACTCACCCGTTCGCCACTAGGTCGTCTCCGGTGTTGCCACCGGTTGGACCTCGTTCGACTTGCATGTGTTAAGCACGCCGCCAGCGTTCGTCCTGAGCCAGGATCAAACTCTCCGTCGAAAACCCGAGCAGCATCGCAAGCGATGTCGCCCTTCGATAGAGATGCCTCGCATCGAGCGGAATCTCTCGACCACGAGGCACTGGCACCAACGAGTGGTGCGAGCACCACTCGGTATTGACGGTGCGTTTCGTTCAAACGACCACGCCGGAGGCAAGCCTCCGAGGCGGTCGCCCGCACTCGCTCTCTCGTCCTGTCTTCTGTTTTCAAGGAGCGACACGCGCTCGCGGGCACATGCTCTGGGAAGGAGCTTCGGTGCCTCTAGCGGATCCCGGCGGCACCTGAGGGCCATCCGGGGCGGAGGGTCAATCTAACGACCGGCCGTAGGGCCGTCAACCTGAGCGCCGAGTTTGCAGGAAATTTCTTACCGGCCCGCCTGGCCGCCCGAGGCGACCAGGAGAGCATAGTTGCGCTTCCCCTTGCGGAGCAGCACGTAACGCCCGTGGAGCACGGCGCCGGCGTCGATCGTGGCACCGGGACCGACCCGGTCGCCGTTGACCGACACCGCCCCCTGCTCCAGCGCCCTCCGGGCATCGCCCTTCGAGGTCGCGAGGTGCGATTCTACCAGTAGGGGCTCGATTTCCACCCCCGTGGCCAGAGCTTCTGCGGGCGGCAGCGGCGCGGTCGGAACCTCGGCCGCCACCACGGCCAGAGCCTCGGGCCCGGCGGCCAGGGGCGACCCCCCGAACAGCACGTCGGTGGCCTCGGCCGCCGCCGCGGTCGCCTCGGCGCCGTGCACCAGCCGGGTGGCTTCCTCGGCCAGGCGCCGCTGGCCCAGCCGCCGCTCGGGGTGCTCGAGATGGGCGGCCGCCACCGCCTCCAGCTCGTCCAGCTCCAACAGCGTGAACTTGGCGAGGTATTCCCGGACCTGGCGGTCGTCGGTCTGCATCCAGTGCTGGAAGAACTGGTACGGGCTCGTGCGGTCCGGGTCCAGCCAGATGCGGGCCCCGGCCGTCTTGCCCAGCTTGGACCCGTCGGGCGCGGTGATCAGCGGCCACGACAGCGCATGGACGGTGGCGCCCTCCGCCCGGCGGATCAGGTCCACGCCCGAGAGGATGTTGCCCCACTGGTCGGACCCGCCGATCTGCAGCTCGACGCCCAGCTTCCGATGTAAGTGCAGGTAGTCGTGGGCCTGGAGCAGCATGTAGCTGAACTCGGTGTAGCTGATGCCGTGCTCGCCCGCGAGGCGGGCTTTGACGGACTCGCGGGCCAGCATCTGGTTGACCGTGACGTGCTTGCCCACGTCCCGCAGGAAGTCGAGCAGCGTGACGTCCGCGGTCCAGTCGCGGTTGTCGACCAGCACCGCGCCGCCCGCGTCGAAGTCGAGGACCCGCCCTATCTGGGCCTTGATGGCGGCGACGTTGGCGCTCAACGTGGCGTCGTCGAGCAGGTTGCGCTCCTCCGAGCGCCCGCTGGGGTCGCCCACCATGCCGGTCGCCCCGCCCGCCAGCGCCACCGGGCGGTGGCCGGCGTCCTGGAAGCGGCGCAGCACCAGCAGGCCGATCAGGTTGCCGACGTGCAGGCTGTCGGCCGTGGGATCGCAGCCGTAGTAGATCCCGATCGGTCCCTCGGCCAGGCGGGCGGCGAGCGCGTCGCGGTCGGTGCTGTCGTGCACCAGGCCCCGGGCGTCGAGGTCGTCGAGCAGGCTGACGGCGGTCACGGGCCACATCGTCCCTGGTGCGCTCGTCCCCGGTCCAGCCGGATAGCGGCAGCCTCGACTGGACGCCGGGCTCCCCCGCCGGGGAGCCTGGTGTGCGTGATCACGGAGACGCCCGCCGGTGCCGAGACCAGCGGATCAGACGATCCGCCCGGCCGGCGCTGGACGCCCACCCGCGTGGTGCTCGCCATCGTGGTCATCGCCCTGGTGTCGATGTGGGTCTACGTGCTTTACCTGGCCTTCGGGCCGGGCCGGCAGCCGCCCATCGACCGGCTCGACGATCCCGCTTTCGCCCGCGCCGCCGAGCAGCGCTGTGCCGCGGCCGTGGCCGACGTCGACGAGCTCCCCGTAGCGAGCGCCTCGCCCAACGCCACGGCCCGGGCCGAGGTCCTCGATCAGGCCAACGCCACCTTCGCCGCCATGCTGGACGATCTCGACGGGATGGTCGACCTGGCGCCCGCCGGCGACCAGCGCCAGCGGACCACCGAGTGGCTGGCCGACTGGCGGACCTACCTCGGCGACCGGCAGGACTACGCCGACGCGCTGCGCACCGACCCCGGCGCCCGGCTGCTCGTCTCGGAGAAGCCCGGCCAGGGCCAGCAGATCACCGGCTGGATCGACGAGTTCGCCAAGGCCAACCGCATGCCTTCCTGCGCCTCCCCGTTGGACGCCTAGGTCCTACAGGCGCAGCTCGTCGAGGGCGGCCAGGGCGGCGCGGGCGAGGCGGTGGCTGCCCGGGTCGAGGCCGAAGTCGGCGAGCTCGTCGGGGGCGGCCCAGCGCAGGTCGAGGGACTCGTGGTTGCGGACCGGGACGGCGCCCGATGGGGCCACGGCGAGGTAGCGGACGTCGAGGTGGAGGTGGGGGCCGTGGGGTGGTCCCACCTCGTGGATGTCGAGGTCGATGGCCGGGACCGCCAGCGTGAGACCAACGATGCCGGTCTCCTCGGTGGCTTCGCGCCAGGCGACCCCGGGCAGGGTGGCGTTCCCCTCGGCGTGGCCGCCGGGCTGGAACCAGCGGCCCAGCTTGGCGTGCAGCATGAGCAGGAAGCGGCCGGTGGCGGGGTCGACCACCATGGCCGAGCCCGTCAGGTGCCCCGGCTCGCAGGTGCGGTCTAGGGCGTCAGGATGGGCGGCCAGGAACTCCCGCATGGTGGCGCGGTGGGCCTCGACGGTGGCGTCGCCCGGCAGGGCGGCCTCGATGTGCCCGAGCGCCGTGGCGAGGTCGGTCGAGGGCGCCAGAGCATGGTCGCCCGGGTAGCACAGGCGGAGCCGAGGTCGGCGGGCCGGGGTCATGAGCCGGGGACCGGGGTGGGCACGCCGCGGAGGCGGGCGGGGCCGGAGACGTGGGGGTCGCCGGGCACGCACCAGCGCCACGGGTGCTCGGCGCCGGCCGACAGGCCGATGCGGGTGGTCTGGAACGGAGTGGCGGGCGGGGGTGTGCCGTCGTCCGCGAGCCAGACGCCCCGGTCGGCGGTGACGATGTCGGCGCCGTCGAACGAGCGGTCGACGCCGAGCGCCTGGCAGAGCTTGCCGGGGCCATTGCACAGGTCCCGGACCCGCTGGGCGCGAGGGCGGGCGGCTTGCATCGCGGCGATGCCGTCGACCGGGGCGAGGGCCCGGAGAAGGACCGCAAGGCCCTCGCCCGGATCCCCGGTGACGACGTTGGCGCACCAGTGCATGCCGTAGGTGAAGTACACGTACAGGTGCCCCGGGGGCCCGAACATGGTGCGGTTGCGGGGGGTCTCGCCGCGGTAAGCGTGGCTGCCGGGGTCCGCCGAGCCGCAGTAGGCCTCGACCTCCACGATGCGGCCCGAGCGGCGTGCGCCGGACGGGTCGTCGTGGACCAGGAGCTTGCCCAGCAGCTCCGGCGCCACCGTGCGCGGGTCGCGGGCGTAGAACGGGCGGGCCACGACCGCGAACGGCATGCCGGCCGTTCTACCCGACCCGGGAGGCGTCGGCGTCCAGGCGCCGGGCGAAGCGCTCGAGCTGCACCGCGACTGCGTCCGGACCGCCACCACCCGGGGTGGTGCGGCGTGTGACGGCTTGGCCCGGCTCGAGCAGGGCGGCGCCGTCGGCGCCCAGGTCGGGGTGGGCCTCGACCAGCTCGGCCAGGGGGACGTGGCGCTCCAGGCTGTCCCGCACGAGCGCGCCCACCATGGCGTGGGCGTCACGGAACGGGACGCCCCGCTCGACCAGCAGCTCGGCCAGGTCCGTGGCGGCGGCGTAGGGCGAGTCGGCGGCTGCCTGCATGCGCTCCACGTCGAACGCCAGCGTGGCGTAGAGACCGGTCATGGCGGACAGGGCCCGCCCGACCTGGTCGGCCGCGTCGAACAGCGGCTCCTTGTCCTCCTGGAGGTCGCGGTTGTAGCTGAGCGGAAGCCCCTTGAGCGTGGCCAGCAGGCCGGTCAGGTCGCCGATCACCCGCCCGGACTTGCCCCGGGCCAGCTCGGCGATGTCCGGGTTCTTCTTCTGGGGCATCATCGACGACCCGGTCGAATAGGCGTCGTCCAGCCGGGCGAACCCGAACTCGTCGGTCGCCCACAGGATGATCTCCTCGCCCATGCGGGACAGATGGATCGACAGCAGGCTCAGGGCGAACAGGGACTCGGCCACGAAGTCGCGGTCGCTCACCGCGTCCAGGCTGTTCTCGAACCGCCCGGCGAAGCCCAGCTCGGCCGCGGTGAAGTCGGGGTCGAGGGGCAGCGACGATCCCGCCAGGGCGCCCGCCCCCAACGGCGACACGTCGAGGCGCCGGCGGCAGTCGACCAGGCGGTCGACGTCGCGGGCCAGCGCCCAGCCGTGGGCCAGCAGGTGGTGGGCCAGCAGCACGGGCTGGGCCCGCTGCAGATGGGTGTAGCCGGGCAGGTAGGCGGGACCGGCGTCGCGGGCGCGCTCCAGCAGCGTGCGTTGCAGCGCCAGCACCCGCGTGGTGATCGCCCCCAACTCGCGCCGGGCCCAGAGGCGCAGGTCGGTGGCGACCTGGTCGTTGCGGCTGCGGCCGGTGTGGAGCTTGGCGCCGGGCGGTCCGGCCAGGGCGGTGACCCGGCGCTCGATGGCGGTGTGGATGTCCTCGTCGCTGCGCTCGAAGGCGAACTCGCCGGACCGCAGCTCGTCCTCCACCCGGTCGAGGGCGGCGAGCACGATGCCGGCCTCCTCGTCGGTGACGATGCCGGCGCGGGCCAGGCCCCGGACATGGGCCCGGCTGCCGGCGAGGTCGTCGCCCGCCAGCCGGCGGTCGTAGCCGAGGCTGACCGTGAAGGCGAGCAGCTCGTCGGACGGCCCGCCTTCGAACCGTCCGTGCCAGAGCGTGCTCATCGGCGGGCCTGCGGCCCTTCGATGACCACTCGCCGCCTGCCGGCGGGTAATGCACTGTGCTTATGGTTCACTCGCTTGCGCTCCCTCACGTCTGGCCGGCCCCCGGACCCTGGATGCCCGACCAGGTCTGGATGCCGAGGCCCCACAACCGCACGAAGCCCTCGCTGTCCTCGTGGCGGAAGTTATCGGCCGAGTCGTAGGTGGCGAGCGCGTAGTTGTAGAGGCTGCGCGGGCTGCGCCGCCCGGTCACCGTGCACGAGCCCGGCGCCAGCCGCAGCCGCACCTCGCCGGTCACGTAGCGCTGGCTCTCGTCGA
>DASRJN010000692.1:0-25026 GCA_035649455.1 Acidimicrobiales bacterium | reverse complement strand
TTCACCGAGGGCCCGGAGGGCGAGTTCGACTGGCCGAACGTCGACGAAGGCTTCAACGAGTTCTCGATCAGCCAGCTGCACGACGTGGGGGCCCTGCTGTTCGGCCGGGTCGGCTACGAGGGCATGGCCTCGTACTGGCCCACGCCCATGGCCCAGGACGACAACCCCGTGATCACGAGCCTCATGAACGCCATCCCCAAGTACGTGTTCTCGAACACGCTGAGCTCGGCCGACTGGTCCAACACCACGCTGGTCTCCGGCGAGGCGGGCCCGGCCGTGGCGAAGCTCAAGGAGGAGGACGGCCATGACCTGGCCATATTCGGGTCGGCCACCTTCACCGCCGGCCTGCTGGAGCAGGGGCTGGTGGACGAGGTGCGGGTGATGGTCATGCCCATCCTGCTGGGCGGGGGCGTGTCGCTGCTCTCCGCCCTCACCAAGCGGATCCCGCTCACCCTGGTGCGCACGATGGTGTTCCCGTCGTCGGGGAACGTGCTGCTGGTCTACAAGCCCTAGAGAAACGCCAGGGCGGGGAGGGCGTCGACCACCGCGGCGGCCAGCGCGGAGTCGCCGGTGGCCGTGAAGTCGTTATCGCCGGCCGGCCGGTTGCTGACGGCCCGGCAGAACGCCAGCCCGCTCATGGCGATCTCGGTGTCGACTACGAGCTCGCCCGCGGGACGGACGCCGCCGATGACCCCGAGGTCGACTTCCCAAGCCGCCTCGGGCCCGAGGTCGTCGAACCGGAAGCGCACCACCCGCCCGGGGTGGTGCACCTCCCGGACGGCCAGGAAGGCGGGCACGAAGCCGCAGGCCGCCGAGGCCATGGTGCGCAGCGACTGCTCGGGCGGCGCCACCATGGGGCGGCCGGTGGCGCGCCGCACGTCGTCGGCGTGGGTCCAGGTCTCGAAGGCCCGGACCAGCAGGGCGACGCGCAGCGCCGTGGGCCCGTCCCACCACTCGACCCGCTCGTCGAGGCGGGACTCGCCCCGGGCCTGCACCTCGGTGTCGACCGCCTCGGCCGCCAGCTCCAGCTCACCCACCGCCACCCGGGGCGGCAGCGTCCGATGGCGGGCCTGGGCCGCGGCGGTCCGGCCGATGTTGTCCTGCTCGGTCTCGGGCACGCCGGGGACGGGGACGCCCAGGTGGTCGGCCAGCAGGGATTCGTTGGCCGCGATGTGGGCGGCCACGTCGTGCACGGTCCAGCCCGCGAACTCGGGCGGGTCCACCGGCCGGCCCCACTCGCCGGGAGTGAGGTCCGCCAGCAGCATGACCATGCGGGACAGCTCGGTGCGGTGCACGTCGATGGGCGAGGCGCCGGCCACCACGGGGGAGGGGACGCGGCCGGCGCGGGCGGCGCCCAGGACCCGCTCGCGCAGGTCACCGGGCGGATCGGACTCCGGGGCGGCGGCCGCGCCGTACTCGCCTGCGGCATCGCGCAGGGCGCGTTCCCGGCGGGCCGCACCGGGTGCTTGGTCCAGGTAGGCGGCGATGGCCTGTGCCTCCTCCGGTTCGTGCGCGTCGAGCGCGTAGACCGCCAGGTCGTCGAGCGAGGGCCCGCCCCCCGGCTCGATCGGCTCGTTCATGCCCATTTCTCGCTCAGTTCCGGTCGAAGGATCTCGGCGATGCGTTGCAGCCCGAGCCGCAGCCGCGACTTGGCCGTGCCCTCGGGGATCTGGAGCACGGTGGCCACCTGCCGGTAGGTGTGGCCGTGGAAGTAGGCGAGCTCCAGCGCCCGCCGCTGGGCCTCGGGGAGGGTGGCGAGCGCGTCCCGCACGCGCCCGGTGGCATCACTGCGGGCCACGGTCTCGGCCAGGTCGGGACCATCGCGATCGGCCGGGGCCCGGGACTCGCGCCGCCGCCGGGCCTCTTCCCGCCGGATGAGGTCGACAGCGCGCCGGTGGGTCATGGTCCCGAGGAAGCCCCGCAGCGTCCCCCGGCCCGGCTCGAACTGGCCGGGGTTCTCCCACAGGGCGCAGAAGACCTCCTGGGTCACGTCCTCCGCGGCCTGCCGGTTGGCCAGCGTCCGCAGCGCCAACCCGTAGACGAAACCTGCGTACCGGTCGTAGAGGTCGACGAGTGCCGACCGGTCCCCGCCCGCCAACCGTTCCGCCAGTACCCGCTCCGCCCATTTGCCCTGGTGAATCCGCCGTTGCTCCATTAGGCAATTCCTCTCCACGGGGCACTGTTCGGAGCAGTGTGCCGGCGCGGATCACACGCGGCGTGCGCTGGGCGCGACGCACCGGGGGTGCCAGTCTAAGGCCATGGCGATGGACGATGTGCCCAGCGAGGACACCATCTACGGCTGGATCGAGGCCGTGTTCGAGCGCGGCATCCGGCGTCCGGGCTATCCGGCGGACGAGTGGGCCGAGCAGTTCTGCGCCGAGCGGTTCGGTGAGATCGGCCTGGAGCGGGTGCGGCTCGAACCGCTCACCGTGTCCGGCTGGGAGCCGCACGAGTGGTCGCTGGAGGTGACCGCGGGCGGGACCACGACCCGCCTCGACTGCTTCCCGCTACCGCACGCGGCCCCGGCCGAGAACCTGGAGCTGGAGCTGGTGGCGTGGGATCCCGCCGATCCGTCGGCGGTGGCGGGGAAGGCGTCGCTCTACCCGGTCACGCTGTCGCGGGTGCCCGCCGACTTCGCCCTGGGGGCGGGCCGTGCCGTCGACCCCGACGACACGCTGGGGGCCGAGCACGTCCTGCCCTTCGGGCGGGAGCTCCAGCAGGTGATGGAGCCGTCGCTGGCCGCCGGCGCCGGGGCCTTCGTGGGCGTGCTGGCCGGGTATCCCGGCGATTCGCACGACTACTACGTGCCCTACGACGGCGAGGCCCGCGGCATCCCCGGGGTCTGGCTGTCCGGAGGCGACGGTGCCCGCCTCGCCGAGGCCGTCGCCGCCGGGCCCGTGCGGATGCGCCTGACCGTGCGGTCCGAGCGCCGACCGGTCCAGACCCACAACGTGGTGGGGGAGCTCCCAGGGGCGGACGACGAGGTGGTGATGGTGGGCTCCCACCACGACGGGCCGTGGTCCTCGGCGGTGGAGGACGGCAGCGGCATCGCGCTGGTCCTGGCCCAGGCCAGCTATTGGGCCGCGCTGGCGCCGGAGCGCCGCCCGCACCGGCTGCTGTTCGTGCTCCAGGGCGGCCACATGGTGGGCGGCGCGGGCCTGCACCACTACATCGAGACCCACCGGGCCGAGCTCGAGCGCGTCGTGCTCGAGGTCCACCTGGAGCACGCGGCGCTGGAAGTGGACGAGCGCGGGCGGCCCACCGGCCGCCCCGTGCCCCGCTGGTGGTTCACCTCGCGCATCCCCGCGCTGGAGGAGGCCGTGGTCAGAGCCCTCACCGCCGAGGGCCTGGACCGCTCGCTCGTGCTGGCGCCGGACGCCCTCGGGCCCCAGCCGCCCACCGACGGCGGGTTCTACCACCAGGCGGGCGTGCCCATCGTCAACTTCCTGACCGCGCCCAGCTACCTGTTCGACGCCATGGACACGCTGGACAAGATCGACCGGGCCGCCCTCGTCCCCCTGACCCGGGCCGCGGCGCGCATCATCGGGGCCACCCGCGGGGTGAGCGCCGCCGCCATGCGGGCGGCCGTGAGGTCGTAGCGCGCCGATCCGCCTTGCCCCCACCTGCGGGCCCGCGCGATGCTGAGCGCTCGATGCGACGCCTCCGCAGCCTCCTCGTACTCCTCAGTTAGCGCACGCCGGTCCTCACCCGCGTGCGCCTTCGACCTCCCACTGGGAGGTCGTTCCAGTTTTCGGCCCCGTTCACCCCGCATCCCAAGGAGCACACCGCCATGCCGATCGACGGCGGACGAGCCTTGATCAAAGCCCTCGAGATGGAGGGCGTCGAGGTCATGTTCGGCCTGCCCGGCGGGGCCATCCTGCCGGTCTACGACCCCATAATCGACAGCCCGATCCGCCACATCCTCGTGCGCCACGAGCAGGGCGCGGGGCACATGGCCGAGGGCTTCGCCCACGCCACCGGGCGCCCCGGCGTGTGCATGGTGACCTCGGGCCCGGCGGCCACCAACGTGGTCACGCCCCTGTGCGACGCCTACATGGACTCGGTGCCCATGGTGTGCATCACCGGCCAGGTGCCCTTCGCCGCCATCGGCACCGACGCCTTCCAGGAGTGCGACACGGTCGGCATCACCCGCTCGGTGACCAAGCACAACGAGCTCATCACCCAGGCCCAGGACATCCCGCTCATGGTGCGCCAGGCGTTCCACCTGGCCACCACGGGCCGGCCGGGACCGGTGCTGCTCGACGTGCCCAAGGACATCGTCGACCCCAGGAACCCCCGCTCCCAGATGGAGTGGTACTGGCCGTCCGACGAGGAGGTGGCGGCCAGCCTCCCCGGCTACAAGCCCACCACCAAGGGCCATCCCAAGATGATCCGCCAGGCCGCCGAGCTGATCCTGTCGGCCCGCCGCCCGGTCGTCTACGCCGGGGGCGGCATCCTCAAGGCCCGCGCCGCGGAGACGCTGCGCGAGCTGGCCGAGCTGTGCGACATCCACGTCGTCACCACGCTCATGGCCCGGGGCGCCTTCCCCGACGACCACCCGCTGGCGCTGGGCATGCCCGGCATGCACGGCAACTACACGGCGGTGACCTCGATGCAGCAGAGCGACCTGCTCATCGCCCTGGGCAGCCGCTTCGACGACCGGGTCACCGGCAAGGTCGACGGCTTCGCCCCCGACGCCAAGATCATCCACGTCGATGTCGACCCGGCCGAGCTGGGCAAGGTGCGCCGGCCCGACGTGCCCATCGTGGGCGATTGCCGGCTGGTCATCGAGGAGCTGGTGGTGGCGGTGCGCGACCTGCTCGAGGGCGGCGCCGCCTTCCCCGACCGCTCGGCCTGGAAGCAGACGATCTCGGGCTGGCAGGAGCGCTTCCCCCTCACGTACCAGCAATCGGAGCCGGGCGAGGCGCTCAAGCCCCAGTTCGTCCTCGAGCGGCTGCGCGACGCCACCCCCGACGACACGATCGTCGCCTCGGGCGTGGGCCAGCACCAGATGTGGACCTCGCAGTACTGGAAGTTCAACCACCCCTACACCTGGGTCAACTCGGGCGGGCTCGGCACCATGGGGTTCTCCGTCCCGGCCGCCATCGGGGCCAAGGTGGGCCGGCCCGACCGCATGGTGTGGGCGGTCGACGGCGACGGCTGCTTCCAGATGACCGCCCAGGAGCTGGTCACGGCGACGAGCGAGCGCATCCCCATCAAGGTGGCCATCCTGAACAACGCCTACCTCGGCATGGTGCGCCAGTGGCAGGAGATGTTCTACGACGAGCGCTACAGCGAGGTGTACCTGTCGCCCGACCTGCCCGACTACAAGCTGTGGGCCGAGGCCATGGGCTGTGTCGGCATGAGGGTGGAGTCGCCCGACGAGGTCGACGCCGCCATCCAGAAGGCCAACGAGATCGACGACCGCCCGGTGGTCATCGACTTCCGCACCGACTCGCGGGAGAAGGTCTACCCGATGGTCCCCGCGGGCCTGTCCAACGACCAGATCGTCACCGATCCGTCCCAGGGTGAGGGAGGCCACTGATGGCGCTGCCCGGTACCGACGCCCGGCACCACACGCTGGTGGTGCTGGTGGAGAACAAGGCCGGCGTGCTGGCCCGCGTGTCGGGGCTGTTCGCCCGGCGGGGGTTCAACATCTTCTCGCTGGCGGTGGCGCCCACCGAGGACGAGCGCTTCAGCCGCATCACCGTGGTGGTCGACGTCGAGTCCGCCCCGCTGGAGCAGATCACCAAGCAGCTGTACAAGCTGGTCAACGTGGTCAAGATCTCCGAGCTCGACCCGCGGGACTCGGTGGAGCGGGAGCTCATGCTGGTCACGCTGCGGGCCGACATCACGGCCCGCAGCCAGGTCATCGAGCTGGTCAACCTGTTCGAGGGCCGGGTGGTGGACGTGGGCCACGACGAGCTGACCGTGAGCCTCGACGGCGAGCCGGACCGGCTCGACGACGTGGAGGGCCTGCTCCGCCCGTTCGGCATCGTGGAGCTGCAGCGGACCGGCCGGGTGGCCCTGCCCAAGCTGGAGCGCACCGCCCCCAGCCTGCGCTCGATGCGGCGGACGGCATAGCCCCATGGACCGCACCGACTTCCTGCCTCCGCGCATCCGGGACCTCGCCGAGTTCGACGGCCCGTTCGACGCCTACAAGCTGGCGGCCGACGGGGCCGAGGTGCTGTTCGCCACTTACCCCGGGGGCACGACCATCGACCCGCACGACCACCCCACCGACAATGTCGGCGTCATCATCCGGGGCGAGCTGATCCTGACCATGGACGGCCGCGAGTCCCGCTACGGGCCGGGGGACTGGTATCACGTTCCGCCGGGCACCTCGCATGCCGCCCGTTTCGACCAAGACACCGCCGAGATCGAGTTCTGGTTCTCGGCCAGCACGGAAAGAACTGCCTGATGGCCAACGTCTACTACGAGAAGGACGCCGACCGGTCGCGCATCGCCGACCGCAAGGTGGCGGTGATCGGCTACGGGTCGCAGGGCCACGCCCACGCCCTGAACCTCAAGGACTCCGGCATCGACGTGCGCGTCGGCCTGCGGGAGGGCTCGTCCTCGGTGGCCAAGGCCCAGGCCGCCGGCCTGCGGGTGCTTTCGGTGGCCGAGGCCACCGCCGAGGCCGACCTGGTGATGCTGCTGGGCCCCGACACCGAGCACAAGGCGATCTTCACCCAGCACATCGCCCCGCACCTCGACGAGGGCGACGCCCTGTTCGTGGGGCACGGGTTCAGCGTGCGCTTCGAGCAGGTGGTGGCGCCCGCCGGCGTCGACGTGGCGCTGGTCGCCCCCAAGGGCCCCGGCCACCTGGTGCGGCGCACCTACACCGAGGGCGGCGGCGTGCCCTGCCTCATCGCGGTGTCCCAGGACGCCTCGGGCTCGGCCCACGGCCTGGCGCTGGCCTACGCCGATGCCATCGGCGGCACCCGGGCGGGCGTGCTGGAGACCACTTTCGAGGAGGAGACCGAGACCGACCTGTTCGGCGAGCAGGTGGTCCTGTGCGGCGGGCTGACCGCCCTGGTGCAGGCCGGGTTCGAGACCCTGACGGAGGCCGGCTACCAGCCCGAGTCCGCCTACTTCGAGTGCCTCCACGAGCTGAAGCTGATCGTGGACCTCATGTACGAGCAGGGCATCGCCGGCATGCGCTACTCCATCAGCGACACGGCCGAGTACGGCGACCTCACCCGCGGCCCCCGCATCGTCAACGACGCGGTGAAGGCGGAGATGCGCGCCATCCTCGACGAGATCCGCACCGGCAAGTTCGCCGACGAGTGGATCGCCGAGTCCGAGTCCGGCCGCGCCCGCTTCCAGGCGCTGCGAGAGCAGGGCAAGGCCCATCCCATCGAGCAGGTGGGCGCCGAGCTGCGCGCCATGATGCCGTGGATCTCCGCCGGCAAGCAGCGGGTGGAGGACGTCTCGGGAGGCTGAGCCTGCCTCACTCGGCTATGTCGGCCTCGGCGGCCACGCGGGTCGGCCGGACGCGGATCAGCAGCTCCCCGGGCACTGCGTTGCGCGCGCCGTAGGCGGCGGCCTGGTCCGCGCCCATGTAGCGGCCGCCCAGGCGGGTGGCCCAGGCCAGCAGCTCGTCCGGGTCCTCGCTCCAGGTGGCCTCGCCCTGGATCACCACGAACGAGAACGGTGGGCGATCGTCCTGCACACACAGCGACACCTGTCCGGAGCGCCGGATGTTGCGGCCCTTGACCGTCGTCGCGCCAGTGGTGAACAGGATGGAGCCGTCGTCGTCGACGTCGTACCAGATGGGTGCGGCGTGGGGTCGCCCGTCCTTGCGGGTGGTCGCCAGCACGGCGGGGCGGACAGGGTCGACGAGGAAGGCCCGCCACTCGGCCTCGTCCATCAGGTGCCAGGGCATGCGCGGAACCTAACTCACGCCGAGCGGAAGACCTCCACCACCTCGGCCCGCCAATCGCGCAGCGTCGCGGTGTGGTCGTCGCCGGTGGAGCGGCCCAGGCGCACCACCACCAGGTCCAGCGGTGGGCAGATCATGATCGACTGGCCCTCGTAGCCGCTGGCCCAGAACGTGCCCAGGTCGTCACCCACGCTCCACCAGTGGGCGCCATACCAGCGATCCTCGGCCGCGTCGTAGGACCGGATCCGCCGCGCGTGGTCGACCCAGCCCTCCGGTAGCAGCCGGGTGCCTTCCCACACGCCGTCGCGCAGGTAGAGCAGGCCGAAGCGCAGGAAGTCGTGGGCGGTGGCGTACACGAACGACGAGCCCAGGAAGGTGCCCGCGTCATCGAAGCGGGGATCGGCCGAGGTCATGCCCAGCGGGGCGAACAGCCGCTGCTGGAGGAACTGCCGGTAGGCGTCGCCCGGCCCGACCTCGCGGGCGACGATGCCGCTCACGATGCTGGACGTGCCCGAGGAGTAGTTGAACACCTCGTCCGGCGGGTGGGCCGCCGGCCGCGCGGCGGCGTAGTGGGCCATGTCGTGCTGGCCCTCGCCGAACAGCATCTCGATCACGTGGGAGACCTGGCCCTCCTCGTAGGACTCGGTGAAGTCGAGCCCGTCCCGCATGGTCAGCAGGTGCTCCAGCGTGATGGCGCTCCGCGGATCGTCGGGGTCGGCCCACTCGGGGACGGCCGCGGGGGCGTCGACGTCGAGGCGCCCCTCGGCCACCAGGATCCCCACCGCGGCGTGCAGGATCGACTTGGCCATCGACCACGACAGCAGCCGGGTGTGGGGGACCACGGGCTCGGCCGGCCGGTCCCAGTGCTCCAAGGTGCCGCCGTACCGCTCGGCGATCAGCTCGCCGCCGTGGACCACCGCCACGGCGTAGGTGGTCCCGTAGCGCCTGGTTTCGACGGTCAGCTCTTCCAGCAGCCGGTACAGCCGGGGCCCGACGCTCGGATGAGGCGCGGCGCGGGGCCACATGTCGGTGGGCCAGCGGACCCCCCCGGGCTGGGGCGGTAGCGGGACCAGGGGGCGGTCACGCACGTCGTCGGTCATGCGCCACCGTACGCCCGTGAGGGCTAGGCGGGCAGGTCCACGCAGTTCCCGGTGAGCGTGCCCTGCTCGTAGACCGCGTGGTCGTGCGTGGCCACGGCCGAGCACATCTGGGTGGCCGCGCCCTTGGTCGCGGGGCCGTAGTCGGTCGTGTAGCGGTTGAGCACGTCGGTCAGCTCCCACACCCCCGGCGGGTCACCGTTGGTCCCCGCGTTCTCCGGATCGGTGGTGTTGAGGAAGAAGTGGATGTGCAGCGCGTCGGGATCCTCGACGTCGGGCGTGTACCCGGTGACCGCGTAGCTGATCTCGTACTTGTCGTCGCCGTTGACGGCGACGTTCTGGATGTTGACGAACGGCCCCGCGGGCACCGTCGTCGTGGTGGTCGTGGGTGCGGTGGTGGTCGTCGACTCGGCCGCGGGGGCGGTCGTGTCCGTGCTGGCGTTCTCCTCGGGATCGTCGCCCCCGCCCAGCGCGAGCACCGCGGCCACGGCGACCGCGGCCAGCGCCACCAGGCCCGCACCCACCAGCAGGGGTCCGCGCCGCGACTTCCCATCGGGAGGCGGGCCCACGGGCGGAGGCGGCTCGCCGCCGTCACCCCCGGGGGCGGGCGCGGGCACGTACACCTGCCGCGCCACCGTCCCCTCGCGCACGGTGTCGAGGCGGCTGGTGGCGAGCGGCTCCGGCTCGGGGATGACCGGGCCCGGCGCCGCGGCCGCGGCTGCTGCACCCACCGCGGCTGCGCCCAGGACTGCTCGTCCGGGGGCCGGGGCGGGAGCGGGGGCCGGCGTGGGGGTGGGGCGAGGCGCGGCCGGCGGTGTGGCCCGGCCGGCGGTGGCGGCCGTGATCGCCGCGCCCAGGGCGACGCCGTGCTTGGGGTGGGCGTCGACCGAGACCGGGCGACCGAGGGCCGAGGAGACCATCTCCGCCACCAGCGGGGTGCGGGACGAGCCGCCCACGAGCAGCACCGCGGTCACGTCGCCGGGGGAGACGTCGGCCGAGCGGAGGGCCCGCTGGGTGGCCGAGATCGAGTCGGACAGCGCGGGCCGCACCATCTGCTCGTACTCGGCGCGGGTCAGGCGCACCTCGGTCTGGAGGCTCGGCAGCAGCACCGGGATGGACACGTCGGTGTCCGACGACAGGGCCTCCTTGGCCTCGACGCACTCCTGGCGCAGGCGGGCCACCGCGGCGATGGCCGCGGGGTCGTTGGGGTCGAGCCCGCTGAGCGCGCCACCGATCGAGCTCTCCACGTACCGGAAGACGGCCTCGTCGAAGTCGATGCCGCCCAGGCGCTCGATGCCCTCGGGCGTGCCCAGCACGTCCCAGCCGGTCTCGGTCTTGCGCAGCACCGCGGCGTCGAAGGTGCCGCCGCCGAGGTCGTAGACGGCGATGATCGAGCCGGTCTCGACGCGGGCCTGCGAGGCGTAATGGATGGCGGCCGCCTCGGGCTCGCTGAGCGTGGTGACGTCGTCGAGGTCGGCCATGCGGATCGCCTGGCGCAGCAAGTCGATCTTGAACAGGCCCCAGTTGGCCGGGTGGGTGGCCGCGATGCCGTCCGCGGGGCCGCCTTCGGCCTCGGCCACCCGGTCGACCACCCAGCGCATGAGCTTGGCCATCAAGGCGTCGGCCGAGTAGGGCGTGCCCGACACGATGATCGGGGTCGGATCGCCGAGGCGGCGCTTGAACTCGCGGGCCACCCGCTGGGGCTCGGTGGCCGCCCGGCGGGCCGCGGCTTCGCCGGTGAGCACGGTCTCGTCGTCGCGCAGCAGCACGACCGAGGGGATCGTCGCCGCCCGGTTGCCGAGGCCGGCCACGTCGTAGCGACCGTCGCGCCACACGGCAGCCGCCGTGTACGTCGTACCGATGTCGATGCCTAGGAAATAGCCCACGTCGCCGCCTCCGCCCGGGTTACGGAAGGGCGAAGTATACGGTTCACATGGTCTCGGCGAAGCTCACTTCGCCCTCGCCCCGCAGCACGTTCTTGAGCAGCTTGCCCGACGCGTTCCGCGGCAGGGGATCACTCTGCACCTCGACGTAGGCAGGCACCTTGAAGTCGGCCAGCTCGGCCGCCACCCAGCGGCGCACGTCGTCCTCGCTGAGCTCGTGGCCCGGCTCGACCTGCACCACGGCCTTGACCTCCTCACCCAGCTCGGGGTGGGCCACGCCGATCACCGCCGCGTCGGCCACCGCCGGGTTCAGCACCAGGCGGTTCTCGATCTCGACGCAGTAGATGTTCTCGCCGCCGCGGATGATCATGTCCTTCTTGCGGTCGGTGATGGCGAGGTAGCCGTCTTCGTCGAGGTGGCCGATGTCGCCGGTGTGGAGCCAGCCGTCGGGGTCGATGGCCTCGGCCGTGGCTTCGGGCTTGTTCCAGTAGCCCTTCATGAGGATCGGGCCCCGGATGCACACCTCGCCCGTCTCGCCCTCACCGAGCGGCTCGCCGGCGGCGTTCACGATCCGCACCTCGACCGTGGGCACCGGCGGGCCCACCGACCACGGCTTGCGCTTGGCGTCGTCGCCGCTGATGACCGTGGCCACCGACGACGTCTCGGTCAGGCCGTAGGCGTTCGAAGTCGAGCGCACCTGGGGGAAGGTGTCGGCGATCTTGCGCTGCAGCTCGTCGGCCGAGGGCGAGCCGCCGAACGCCACCGTGGTCACGCTGCTGGTGTCGTAGTCGTGGCGGCCGGGGTGCTCGCACACCCGCCACACCATCGTGGGCACGGTGGCCCACACGGTCACCTGGTGGTCCTGGATCAGGCGCAACACGTGCACCGGATCGAAGCGGCCCTCGGGGATGACGATCTTGATCCCGGCCAGCAGCCCCACCACCAGGCCGGAGTGGCAGCCCGACACGTGGAACAGCGGCGAGGTCAGCAGCGACACCGTGGGGCCGCCGCCCAGCGCCGAGCCGCCGGAGGGGTTGGCCATCGTCGACGACACCGTCGAGTAGATCGTGTTCTGCAGGTTGGCGATCATCGAGCGGTGGGTGGAGATGGCGCCCTTGGGCTTTCCGGTGGTGCCCGACGTGTAGAAGATGACCGCGGCGTCGTCCTCGTCGATGGCCGTGTCGGGGAACTCGTCCCGGGGCGCGCCGGTCAGCACGTCGACCGAGTGCAGGGTCGCCGAGCCGGGCGTGTCGGGGAAGTCGTCCGGCGTGGCGTCGATCAGGAACACGTGTGCCAGCTCGGGGGCCTCGTCCAGGCGGTCGGCGATGCGCTCGAACCGCTTGCGGTCGGCGAACAGCACGGTGGCGCCGGAGTCCTGCAGGCCATAGAGCACCTCGTCGGCCTTCCACCAGCCGTTCAGCCCCACCAGGATCGCCCCCTGGGCCACGGTGGCCCAGAACGCCAGGCACCACTCCGGGTTGTTCTGGCTGAGCACCGCCACCCGGTCGCCGGGGCCGATGCCGTACTCGGTCGCCAGCAGGTGGCCCATGCCGTTGGCCTCGGCCACGAAGTCATCGAAGCCGTACTCCCGGTCGCCGTAGGCCAGGAAGGTGTCGTCGCCCCGGGCGGCGGCGCCCTGGGCGATCTCCCGCAGCGAGCGCATGCGCTGGGCATAGACCTGCAGCGGGCGGCCGGCGACGTCCTCCGTCACCACCTCGAACATGCCGCCCGGGCCGGTGAGCTGGGCGCGGACCTCTGCCAGGCTGGGCATGACCATCCCCTCGTGTCGCTGATGCGGTCGTCAGTCGGAGACTAGCGAGCGTCGTCCCGAAAGTCGGAGGCGACCGGCGAGTGCTACCGGTAGTCGTGGGCGACTTCAGCCGCGAAGCGGGCCAGGCCGTCGAGCTTGGCCTGGCCGGTGCCGAAGGTGGCATCAGGCACGATCAGCTCGTCCACCCCGATCTCGGCGTAGCGGGCCAGCACGTCCCGGAGGCGCCCCGGCGTTCCCGCCATGATCGGCCGGCCGGGCCGGGACATCAGCTCCTCGCCCTGGGCGTCGTCCGCCGTGAACAGCACCACCGCCTGGCAGCTGCGGGCGATCTCGCCCGGGTCCCGTCCCGCCGCCTCGCAGGCCCGGTCCAGGGCGGCCGAGCGCTCGGCGATGTGGTCGGGCAGGCCCCAGGTGTTCCACTCGTCGGCGTGGCGGGCGGTGATGCCGAGCATGCGGTCGCCGCTGGCGCCGATCATGATCGGCAGCCGCGCCTGGACCGGCTTGGGCTCGCAGGGCGCGTCGGTGATCCGGTAGTGCTTGCCGTCGAAGTTGGTCACCGGCTCGGTGAGCAGGCTGCGCACCAGCTGCACGGCCTCGGCGAAGCGGCTCACCCGCTCACCCACGGGCGGCAGCTCGATGCCGTAGGCCTCGTGCTCGTTCTCCTGCCAGCCCGCCCCCATGCCCAACACGAAGCGACCCCCGCAGACGTGGTCGGCGGTGGCGGCCATGTTGGCCAGGACGGCCGGGTGGCGGTAGGTGTTGCCGTAGACCAGGGTGCCGATCCGGACCCGCTCGGTCACCGCCCCCAGTGCGGTCACCAGCGAGCCGGCCTCGAGCGTCGGCGTCTCCGGCGGGAACGGGCCTCCCGGCATGCCCATGAAGTGGTCGGCCACCCACACGCCGTCCCACCCGGTGGTCTCGGCGTGGCGGGCGGAGGCGAGGAGCTCGGACCAGGGCTGGAAGGCGGTGGGCCAGACGGAGACGCGCATCCCCTCAGCATGCACCTTGGAAGCAGGTGTCACGGCCGGCCCGTACCGTCGCGGTATGCGCACCGCTGTGTCCCTGCCGCCGTTCACCGACCCCGCCACCCTGGTGGCGATGGCGACGGAGGCCGAGCAGGCCGGCTGGGACGGGGTGTTCCTGTGGGACCACGTCGTGCTCTTCCCCGAGCTGGGCCTGGACGTCCACAACCCCTGGGTGGTGCTGGGCGCCATGGCCCAGGCCACCGAGCGGGTGGTGCTGGGCACGCTGGTGACGCCGCTGGCCCGCCGCCGGCCCCAGTCGGTCGCCCGCGAGCTGATCACGCTCGACCACCTGAGCGGCGGGCGGGCCCTGCTCGGGGTGGGGCTGGGCGACCCGGCCGAGTTCGACTTCGCGGCCTTCGGCGACCCCGCCGGCGCCCGGGAGCGGGCCGCCCGGCTCGACGAGAGCCTCACCGTGATCGACGGTCTGCTGCGCGGCCCGGTGAAGCACGAGGGCGAGCACTTCCAGGTCGATGCCGAGCTGCGGCCCCGCCCGGTCCAGCAGCCCCGCCCGCCGATCTGGGTCGCCGGGGTCACGCCGCACCGCCGTCCCCTCGAGCGGGCGCTGCGCTGGGACGGCTTCGTGCCCATCTCGCTCTCCAGCCTGTTGGCGCCCGAGGACATCGCCGCCTACCTCGACGGCGTCGAGCGCCCTGAAGGGTGGGAGGTGGTGGCGAACCTCGCTCCCGGCTACGGGCCGGAGGACTACGAGGCCGTGGGGGCCACCTGGGTGATCGAGGGCGCGTGGCCGGTCGAGGACTGGGTGGCCGAGCTGCGCGACCGGATCAAGGCCGGTCCCTGATCAGCGAAGGCGCTCGACCACGTAGTCGATGCAGTGGGTGAGGGCTTCGACGTCCTCGGGGTCGATGGCCGGGTACAGGGCGATGCGGAGCTGGTTGCGGCCGAGCTTGCGGTAGCTCTCGGTGTCGAGGATGACGTTCTGGCGCAGGACGGCGCTGACGGCGGTGGCCTCGACCGTCTCGTCGAGGTCGATGGTGGCCACCACGTGGCTGCGCAGCGCGGGGTCGGCCACGAACGGGGTGGCGTAGTCGCTGCGGTCGGCCCAGCCGTAGATGATCTCGGCCGACCGGTCGCACCGGCCCGCGGCGAAGCCCAGCCCGCCGTTGTGCAGGATCCACTCCACCTGCTGCACCGCCAGGAAGATGGTGGCCAGGGCGGGCGTGTTGTAGGTCTGGTCCTTGCGGCTGTTGTCGAGGGCGATGCCGAGGTCCAGGAAGGCCGGAACCCAGCGGTCGCTCGCCGCGATGCGCTCGATCCGCTCGGTCGCGGCCGGGGACAGGGCCGCCAGCCACAGCCCGCCGTCCGAGGCGAGGCCCTTCTGGGGGGCGAAGTAGTAGGCGTCGGTCTGGGCCGCGTCGAAGCGCAGCCCGCCGGCGGCCGAGGTGGCGTCCACCAGCACCAGGCCCTCGGTGCCGTCCGGGCGCTGGAGCGGGGCGGCCACGCCGGTGGAGGTCTCGTTGTGGGTCAGGCAGTAGGCGTCGACGTCGGGCGTGGCTTTGGCCTCGGGTACCGTGCCCGGCGGCGCCTCGATCACGTCGGGATCGTCCAGATGGGGGGCGGCCAGGGCGCAGGCGGCGAACTTGGAGGAGAACTCCCCGAAGGACAGGTGCTGGCTGCGCTGCTCGATGAGCCCGAACGTGGCCGCGTCCCAGAACGCGGTGGTGCCCCCGTTGCCCAGCGCCACCTCGTAGCCGTCGGGCAGCGACAGCAGCTCGGCGATCCCGTTGCGCAACGCCGCCACCATGAAGCGGACCGTCGCCTGGCGGTGGCTGGTCCCGAGGTAGCTGTGCCCGCTGTCGGCCAGGGCCACCAGGGCCTCCGGGCGCACCTTGGAGGGCCCCGAGCAGAAGCGCCCGTCGGCGGGCAGCAGATCGTCCGGAATGGTTATCTCTGGGGTGGGCGGGGTCATCGGTGCCACTATCGCGGGCGTCGAGACCAAGGAGCCAGCCCGTTGCCCCCCACCCGCATCTCCGCTCGCGTCGCCGCCATCACCGAGTCGGCCACCCTCGCGGTCGACGCCAAGGCCAAGGCGCTCAAGGCCGCCGGCGAGCCGGTCATCGGCTTCGGTGCCGGTGAGCCCGACTTCCCCACGCCGGACCACATCGTGGCAGCCGCCATCGAGGCCGCCCGCAACCCGCGGTACCACAAGTACACGCCCGCGGCCGGGCTTCCCGACCTGCGGGAGGCCATCGCCGCCAAGACCAAGCGCGACTCCGGCTACGACGTGACCGCGGCCCAGGTGGTGGTCACCAACGGCGGCAAGCACGCCATCTCCAACACGTTCACCACCCTGCTCGACCCGGGCGACGAGGTGCTGCTGCCCGCGCCCTACTGGACCACCTATCCCGAGCCGATCCGCCTGGTAGGCGGGGTGCCGGTGGTGCTGCCCACCGACGAGAGCACCGGGTTCCGGGTGACGGTCGACCAGCTCGACGCGGCCCTGACCGAGCGCACCAAGGCGCTCGTGTTCGTGTCCCCCTGCAACCCGAGCGGGGCGGTCTACCCCCGCGACCAGGTCGAGGCCATCGGCCGGTGGGCGGCCGAGCGCGGCCTGTGGGTGATCACCGACGAGATCTACGAGCACCTCACCTACGGCGATCACGAGTTCTCCTCGATCGCCACCCAGGTCCCCGACCTGGCCGACCGGGTCGTGGTGCTCAACGGTGTGGCCAAGACCTACGCCATGACCGGCTGGCGGGTGGGGTGGATGATCGCCCCGACCGACGTGGCCAAGGCGGCCGCCAACCTCCAGTCCCACACCACCTCCAACGTGGCCAACGTCTCGCAGGTGGCGGCGCTGGCCGCCGTCTCCGGCGACCTGGAGGCGGTGGCGCAGATGCGAGCCGCGTTCGAGCGCCGGGGCCGCACCATGCACCAGCTGCTGTCCGCCATCCCCGGCGTGACCATCATGGAGCCGCAGGGCGCCTTCTACGGGTTCCCCAACCTGTCGGCCTACCTGGGACGCGACCTGCGGGGCAGCACCCCGGCCACCACGGTCGAGCTGTGCAGCGTCCTCCTGGACCAGGCCAAGGTGGCGGTCGTCCCGGGCGAGGCGTTCGACGCGCCCGGCTACGCCCGCCTCTCGTTCGCCCTGGGCGACGATGACCTGGTCGAGGGCTGCACCCGCATCGCCGACCTCCTGTCCGAGGCCCGCTGACCGAGTCGGGGGTGCCCGTGCGGGCACCCCCGACGCTCGGTTGGGTCAGACGTCGAAGGTGAAGTCGACGGACTCCTCTTCGCCGACCGTGCCGGTCTCGACACGTTCCTGGCCGGCCACGGTGATGGTGAGGGTGAAGTCACCGCCGCCGCAGTCGGTGCCGTCGTCCCGGGTCAATCGGAAGCCCTGGACGCTGACCGTGTACGTGCCCGAGGGGGCGTCGCCCACCGGCCAGAACACGTTCTCGACGCCGCCGTCGTTCTCGCAGTTGACGTTGGAGTCGACGTCCTGCTGGCCACCGGTGCTCGTCGGCCCGAGGTTGAGGTAGTAGATCTCGGTCCCGTCCGGTTCGGTCACGTGCAGGTCCAGGTCGGAGTCCGATGCCCACTCCAGCGTGACCTGGACGTCGCCGGTCCCCGTGTCGGGCTTGCTGGCGCCGTCGGAGCCGACCGGCCGCTGGATCAGCCCGGCCGTGTCGAAGTCGACCAGCGTGACCTCCTCGAGGGCCGCGTCGGCGGGCTCGACCTTGACGGCCGTGGCCGGGTCGAGGCCGTCCCACGCATCGTCCGGGTTCTCGGCCACGTTGTCGACGCTCATGGCGTCGCTCTCGCTGGTGTCGCCCAGCGGGGCCGGCTCGGCCAGCGGGTTGCCGCAGTTGCACTTGACCCGCGGCACGCCGGTGGTGTCGACCAGCACCGCGGTGCCGGCCTGCAGCAGCGACTGGAACGCGGTGGCCTCGCCGTCGTTGAACCCGTGGTTGGTGACCCGCGTGTCGTAGCGGAGCCGCACCGCGGTCAGCCCGGCCACGTAGTCCGGGATGCCGGCGGGCTCGACGTCCAGCACGTCGGCCCAGGCCTCCGCCTTGGCCGAGTTGGCCGGGTCGGTGAGGAACGCCACCAGGGTCTCGACGTCGCACACCTGCGTGTCCCGGCTTCCGCCGTAGAGAGCCGGCTCGCCGCCCTGCGCGATGCGGCCGGCGAGAGGCGTCCCCACCTCCTCGGTCGTGGGATCGGGGACCGCGCTGAGGTCCGCAGCGGCCACCGCGCCGGCCGCGTCGCCGACGTCCAGGTTGCCCGCGAAGTCGTCTTCCTGGACCTTGCCGATGGGCTCGAGGACGATCTCCTCGCCCTTGTCGTCGCCCTGCATGACGAAGAAGGCTCCCACCGCGACCGCCAGCACCACGAGGATGCCGAGGATGACGAGCAGCGGGGCGCGCGAGCTCTTCTTCCGGGGCGGGGCGCCGCCGGGGTAGGCCCCCGGCGGGTAGGGGCCGGGAGGGCCGGGCGGGTAGCCGCCGGGCGGGTACTGCTCACCGGAGCCCGGGGCGTAGCCGGGCGCCGGGGGCGGGTAGCCGCCCGAGGGATAGCCGCCGCCCGAGGGATAGGCGCCCGGGTCGGGCGGGGGATAGGCGCCCGGAGCCGGAGGGGGGTAGGCCCCCTGGTCGGGCGGGGGTTGGGGGTCGTAGCCGGCTGTCGGTGCCCAGCCCTGATCGGACGGGGGCTGCGCCGGGGGCGTGGGGCCTCCGGGGGCCGGCGGGGGCACCTGGGCCAGAGGCCAGCCGCAGCCGACGCAGGTCTGGACGCCAGGGGCGTTCATCGTGTGACAGTTACCGCACTCCACCGCAAGATCCTGCCTGTGGCTCGAGGGGTCGCGAGGGGGATTGCCCGGATTCGGGATCCTAGGCGGTCACCCCGACCCGCCCGACCACCGACGGGGAGCGGCGACCCGCCGACGCTACCCTCCGGTGGTGCCACCTTACGGCTCCTGGACCACCCCCATAACGTCAGCCCTCGTGGTCAAGGCCGCTGCCGGCCTCGGCGGGGTCGCCATCGAGGGTGGCACGGTCACCTGGTCGGAGCAGCGACCGGAAGAGGGAGGGCGCACCCAACTGGTGCAGCGCGCGGCCGACGGCACCACCGTCGAGCGCCTCCCGGCCGGTTTCAACGCCCGCACCGCGGTGCACGAGTACGGCGGCGGCGCCTGGTGGACCCGGGGCGGGACCGTGTGGTTCGCCCACTGGGACGACCAGCGCCTCTACCGCCAGGAGGGCGACGCCCCGCCCGAGCCGGTGACCCCCGAGCCCGAGGCGCCCCGCGGCGATCGCTGGGCCGACGGCGAGCTCGACGCCTCGGGTCGCTGGCTGATCGTGGTGCGCGAGCACCATCCGCCCGGCGCCGGGGCCAAGGACGTCACCAACGAGGTCGTGGTCCTGGACACGACGGGCTCCCTCGCGGTCCGGACGCTCGTCTCCGGGCCCGACTTCGTGTCCAACCCGCGCCTCTCGCCGGACGGGCGCCGGGTTTGCTGGCTCCAGTGGTCGCATCCCGACATGCCCTGGGATGGCACCGAGCTGTGCGTGGCCGACGTGCGCGACACGCCGGTGGGCCCCGCGCTGGCGCACCTGGAAGTGGTGGCGGGCCGCCCGCACCTGGGGCCCGGGGGTGACGGCGACGGCGAGTCGGTCTGCCAGCCTCGCTGGGCGGCCGACGGGTCGCTCTGGTTCATCTCGGACCGCACCGGCTGGTGGAACCTCTACCGCCAGAGGGCTGACGGCGCCGTCGAGCCCAAGGTGCAGACCGAGGCCGAGATCGGCCTGCCCCAGTGGATGTTCGGCCAGTCCCAGTACGCCTTGCTCGACGACGGCCGGGTGGTCTTCGCCTACGGGCGCGACGGCCTCGACCACCTGGCGGTCCTGGCCCCCGACGGCTCCACCACCGACCTCGACGTGCCGTACACGTCGGTGTCCTCGGTGAAGGCCGCGGGCGACCGGGTGGTGTTCATCGGCGCGTCGGCCACGGCCGAGCCCGCGGTCGTCAGCCTGCGGCTGGGGGAGCAGCCCGAAGTCCTGCGCCCGCCCCGCGACCTGGGAATCGATCCCGCCTGGTTCTCGGCGCCCGAGCCCATCGACTTCCCCACGAGCGGGGGCCGCACCGCCCACGCCCTCTACTACCCGCCCACCAACCCCGAGGCGGTCCCACCGCCGGGCGAGGCACCGCCGCTGCTGGTGGTCATCCACGGCGGGCCCACCGCGGCCGCCCGGCCCATGCTCCAGGTCGGCATCCAGTACTGGACCAGCCGGGGCTTCGGCGTGGTGGACGTCAACTACGGCGGCTCGACCGGCTACGGCCGCGCCTACCGCGAGCAGCTGCGGGGCACCTGGGGCATCGTCGACCTCGACGACTGCGAGGCGGCCGCCCGCTGGCTCGCCGACCAGTCCCGGGTCGACCCCGCCCGGCTGTGCATCCGGGGCGGCTCCGCCGGCGGCTACACCACGCTCGCCGTGCTGGCGTTCCGCGACACCTTCGCGGCCGGTGCCAGCCACTACGGCGTGGCCGATCTGGAGGCCCTGGCGGTCGAGACCCACAAGTTCGAGAGCCGCTACCTGGACGGGCTCATCGGGCCCTACCCCGAGCGCCGGGACCTGTACGAGGCCCGGTCGCCCATCCACCACACCGACGGCTTCGACCGCCCGCTCATCGTGCTCCAGGGCCTGGAGGACGAGGTCGTCCCGCCGAACCAGGCCGAGCTGATCGTCAACGCGCTGCGGGCCAAGCGGGTGCCCGTGGCCTATGTGACCTTCCCCGGCGAGCAGCACGGGTTCCGGCAGGCCGCCAACATCCGCAAGGCCCTGGACAGCGAGCTGTCCTTCTACGCTCAGGTCTTCGGCTTCACCCCGCCCCCCGGCGAGGGCATCGAGCCGGTCCTGGTGGAGAACCTGCCCGAGCCGGTCACGCCGCGGGCGGCGGATCCTCCAGCGTGAGCAGGCTGCGCTTGGCGTCGAGACCGCCGGCGTAGCCGGCCAGCGTGCCGTCGGCCCCGATCACCCGGTGGCAGGGGACCACGATGGCCAGCGGGTTGGCCCCGTTGGCCGCCCCCACCGCGCGTGCGCTGCCCGGGTGGCCGATGGCCTCGGCCAGGGCCGCGTAGCTGGTGGTCTCGCCGTAGGGGATGGCGGTCAGCCCCGCCCACACGCGCCGCTGGAACGCGGTGCCCTCGGGCGCCAGGGGCAGGTCGAACGTCCGCCGCTCGCCGGCGAAGTACTCGCCCAGCTGGGCGACGGCCGCCGCGAACGGGGCGGGATCCTCCCGCCAGGCGGGGTCGATCGGGGTGCGGCCGGCGAAGCCGATCCGGGTGATGCGGCGGCCGTCCCCGGTGAGGACCAGATCGCCCACAGGGGAGGGAACGGTGGTGAACACGGTGTCGGTCATGCTCTCCTCAACGTCCGGTGCCCCACGGTTCGTGAGGTTGGTCCGGGCGAGGACCCCCGGCCACACTTGGGCGCGATGGCGCGCATCCTCGTCACCGAGAAGATTGCCGACGGCGGGCTCCAGCGGCTCCGTGACACCGGCCACGTGGTCGATGTCCGCATCGGGCTCACCCCCGACGAGCTGATCGAGGTGGTGCACGGCGCGGCCGGGCTGATCATCCGCTCCGCCACCCAGGTGACCCGCGAAGTGCTGGAGGCGGGCAGAGACCTGGTGGTGGTGGGCCGGGCCGGCATCGGCCTCGACAACGTCGACGTCGAGACGGCGACGGACCGCGGCGTGATGGTGGTGAACGCGCCGCAGTCGAACATCCTGTCGACGGCTGAGCACACCATGGGCATGTTGCTGGCCCAGGCGCGGAACATCCCCCAGGCGCACGAGGCTCTCACCCGCGGTCGCTGGGAGCGCTCGCAGTGGGAGGGCGTCGAGCTGGCCGACAAGGTGCTGGGCATCGTCGGCCTCGGCCGCGTCGGCCGCCTGGTGGCCCAGCGGGCCCACGCCTTCGGCATGCGCCTGGTCGCCACCGATCCCTACGTGTCGCCCGAGCGCGCCCGGCAGATGAACGTCGAGCTCATGAGCCTCGAGCAGCTCGTCCAGGTGGCCGACTTCGTGACCCTCCACGTCGTCAAGACGTCCGAGACGATCGGCATGATCGACAAGGACGTGCTGTCGCAGGCCAAGCCTGGCATCCGCATCGTCAACGTGGCGCGGGGCGGCATCGTGGACGAGGACGCCCTCGCCGAGGCCATACGAGTGGGCCACGTGGCCGGCGCCGCGCTCGACGTGTTCTCGGCCGAGCCCATGACCGACTCGCCGCTGTTCGGCCTGCCCCAGGTGGTGGTCACGCCGCATCTGGGCGCCAGCACCCGCGAGGCGCAAGACAAGGCGGGCGACACCATCGCCGAGCAGGTCGGCCTGGCCCTGGCGGGCGAGTTCGTGCCCTTCGCGGTGAACGTGAGCGCGGCCGAGGCGTCGGAGGCCGTGCGCCACTTCCTGCCCCTCGCCGAGCGCCTGGGTGCGATCTACACCGCGCTGGCCGAGAGCCTGCCCAAGGCGTTGGAGATCGAATACGCGGGCCAGATCGCGGATTCCGACACCCGCATCCTGACGCTGTCGGTGCTCAAGGGCGTGTTCGGTGGGGTGACCGACGAGCCGGTGTCCTATGTCAACGCCCACCGCATCGCCGCCGAGCGCGGCGTCGAGGTGCGGGACACGTCCACGGCCACCGCCCACGACTACGTCAACCTCATCTCCATCAGCGGCGGCGACCATGGCATCGGCGGCACGCTGGTGGGCCTGCGAGGCGAGCCCCGCATCGTCATGCTCGACGGCCACACGATCGACCTGCCGCCGGCGAGCCACATGCTGGTGGTCCGCAACGACGACCGGCCCGGCATGATCGCCCACGTCGCCGGCGTCCTGGCCGAAGCCGGCGTGAACATCGACGACATGCACCTGGGCCGGTCCGAGCGGGGTGCCGCCGCCCTCCAGGTCATCGCCACCGACCGCTCGGTCCCCGTGGAGGTCCAGGACGTGATCCGCGCCGGCGACGGCATCGTCTCGGTGCACGCGGTGGGCTGACCGCCCCGCGTCAGGTGCCTTCGGGCCCGCTTCCGGGCTCCGCCGGCTTGGCCGCCTTCTTGGCGGCGGCCTTCTTACCCGCCGCCTTGCCGGTCCCCGCGGCCTTCTTGGCGGCCGCCTTCTTCGCCGGGGCGGCCTTCTTGGCCGGCGCCTTCTTGGCGGCTGACGCCTTCTTGGCCGCCGGCGCCTTGGCCGCCGGCGTCTTGGTCGCGGCCGGGGCCGGGGCCGGCGGGGCCGGGGCGGACGCCGGCTCGGCCGATCCATCGCTGGCCGGGACCGTGACGGGCTGGACGGCGACGTCGGCGGGCGCGGCGGGAGGGGGGGCGGCAGTCACCTTGTCCGGAGCGCGGGCCGACGAGGTGGCCGGCTCGGGGGTGGGTGGGGGCGTGGCCAGCAGCCGCCGCACCACCTGTTGCACGATCCCCACGAATGCCAGGAACAATCCGAACCGCACGACACGCCTCACGACGACGAGGCTAACCGCCTTGACTGCCCCCGATGGGGTTCGGCACCATGGAGGGATGCGCCAGCCTGTCGCCGGCCTCCTTCTTACCTAAGGCGAGCACCCCACATAGGTGCTCGCCCCGCCTCCTGCGCCGTCTCGGCCAGGAGGCTTTTCAGTTTTCCGGCGACAGTTCCCCACCCCACACGAGAGCGAGAGAGCGATGCCTCCCGAACCTGTGACCCCGAAGAAGATGCCGTTCGAGAAGTACGAGCCCTTCCTCCCGCTCCCGCTCGCGCTCGACGACCGGACCTGGCCCAACCAGCGCATCACCCAGGCACCCCTGTGGTGCTCGGTCGACCTGCGCGACGGCAACCAGGCCCTGATCGACCCCATGGACCCGGCCCGCAAGCGCCGCATGTTCGACACGCTCGTGCAGATGGGGTTCAAGGAGATCGAGGTCGGGTTCCCCAGCGCCAGCCAGCCCGATTTCGACTTCATCCGCCAGCTCATCGAGGACGACCTGATCCCCGACGACGTCACCATCCAGGTGCTGACCCAGTGCCGTCCGGAGCTCATCGCCCGTACCTACGAGTCGATCAAGGGCGCCCGCCAGGCCATCGTGCACTTCTACAACTCGACCTCGATCCTCCAGCGGCGGGTGGTCTTCGGCCTGGACTACGACGGCATCACCCAGATCGCCACCGACGCGGCCAAGCTGGCCCGCAAGCTGGAGGACGACGTCCCCGGCACCGCGGTGCGCTACGAGTACTCGCCCGAGAGCTTCACCGGCACCGAGATCGACTACGCCATCGAGATCTGCGCCGCGGTCAGCGACGTGATCGAGCCCGACGCGGACCGGCCGATCATCCTCAACCTGCCGGCCACGGTGGAGATGTACACGCCCAACATCTACGGCGACGTCATCGAGTACTTCCACCGCCACGTACCCAACCGGGACAAGGTCGTGCTGTCGCTGCACCCCCACAACGACCGCGGCACCGCCGTGGCCGCCGCCGAGTTCGGCGTGATGGCCGGGGCCGACCGGGTGGAGGGCACGCTGTTCGGCAACGGCGAGCGCACCGGCAACGTCGATGTCGTCACGCTGGCCATGAACCTGTTCAGCCAGGGCGTCGACCCCCGGATCGACATCAGCGACATCGACGCCATCCGCCGGGTCGCCGAGTACTGCAACCGCTTGCCGGTCCACCCCCGCCATCCCTATGTAGGTGACCTCGTCTACACCGCCTTCTCCGGCAGCCACCAGGACGCCATCCGCAAGGGCTTCGCCGCCCTGGGCAGTGAGTACGACGTCTGGGGCGTGCCCTACCTGCCCATCGACCCCAAGCACGTGGGCCGCAGCTACGAGGCGGTGATCCGGGTCAACAGCCAGTCCGGCAAGGGCGGCGTCGCCTACATCATGTCGGCCGAGCACGGCTACGAGCTGCCCCGGCGCCTGCAGATCGAGTTCTCCAAGACGATCCAGGGCATCACCGAGGACACCGGCACCGAGATCACCCCGGGCCAGCTGTGGGACACGTTCGTGACCGAGTACATGCTCGAGGACGCCGGGGTGCAGCTCTTGTCGCACGAGTCGACCACCGGCGAGGCCGGGTCCCGCGTGGTGGCCCAGCTCGTGGTGGACGGCGAGCATCGCACGGTCACCGGCGAGGGCAACGGGCCCATCGCCGCCTTCGTGGCCGGCCTCCAGGCCGACCTCGGCGTCGAGGTCGACGTGGTCGACTACAGCGAGCACGCGGTGGGCGCCGGGTCCGACGCGGTGGCGGTCGCCTACGTCGAGACGCAGCGTCCCGACGGTGGGGTGCGCTGGGGCGTGGGCCGCCACGAGAGCATCACCACCGCCTCGTTCCGGGCCGTGATCTCGGCGGTGAACCGCCAGCG
>DASRJN010000691.1:0-4694 GCA_035649455.1 Acidimicrobiales bacterium | reverse complement strand
GTCGAGGTCGGCCTGTCGGCGGGCGGGTACGCGGAGATCCGCCCCGCGGCGGGCCAGACCGTCGAGGCCGGCGACGCCGTGGTCGTCGGCCGGGCCGGGTAGCGGTATGGAGGCCGGCACGGACGGCAGCGTGCCCGTCGTCGAGCTCACCGAGGTCAGCCGCTCGTTCCCGGGACCGCCGGCCGTGCATGCGGTGCGCGACGTCGACCTGGTGATCCGCCGCGGTGACTACGTCTCGATCGCGGGCCCGTCGGGATCGGGCAAGTCCACGTTGCTGCACGTCATGGGCCTGCTCGACCGCCCGACCGCCGGCACCTACCGGCTCGACGGGGTCGACACCCAGGCGATGTCCGAGCGCGAGCGGGCCGGCTGGCGGGGCCGGCGGATCGGCTTCGTGTTCCAGGCGTTCCATCTCCTCGGCGCGCGCAGCGTGGCCGAGAACGTGGAGCTGGCCATGGTCTACACCGGCGTCACCCGCCGCCGGCGAGCCGAGCGCGCCCTGGCGGCGCTCGACCGCGTCGGGCTCGGCCACCGGGTCGCCTTCTCCCCGGCGACCCTGTCGGGCGGCGAGCGCCAGCGGGTGGCGATCGCCCGCGCGCTCGTGGGTGGGCCGAGCCTGCTGCTGGCCGACGAGCCCACCGGCAACCTCGACAGCGCCACCGCGGCCGCGATCCTCGATCTGTTCGACGACCTCCACCGCGACGGCCTGACCCTGGCCGTCGTCACCCACGACGAGGCCGTGAGCCGCCGGGCGCAGCGCCGCGTGCGCACGGTCGACGGGTCGGTGCGGGAGGTCGCGTGACGCGGCGCGACCTGCTCGACGAGGCGCTCGCGGGCATCACGGCACGCCCGGCCCGGCTGGCGCTCACCGCCCTGGGCACGGTGCTGGGCGTCGCCGCGCTGGTGGCCACGCTGGGGCTGGCCCAGACCGCGGCCGCCCAGGTGGCGGGACGCTTCGACGCGGTGGCGGCCACCCACGTGGTGGTCGAGCCGAGGACCACCGGCGGCTCCGGGACGGACGCCGCTCCCGCGTCGCTCCCGTGGGATGCCGAGCCGCGCCTCGACCGCCTCAACGGTGTCGTCGCCTCCGGCACTTACGCGCGGGCGACGGACGGGGCGGCAGTGACGACCGTGCCGGTGGCGGACCCGTCCGGCGCCTCCCGGCTCGACCTGGCGGTGGCCGCGGCCTCGCCCGGCCTGATCGACGCCCTGCGGGGGCGGGTGGTGACCGGCCGCCTGTTCGACGCCGGGCACGACCAGCGCGCCGACCCGGTGGCGCTGCTGGGGGAGCGCGCCGCCGACCGCCTCCACCTCAATCGGGTGACGGGCCAGCCCACGGTGTTCGTGGGCGACATCGAGCTGACGGTGATCGGGATCGTCGGCGGCGTGAGCCACCACCTCGACCTGCTCGACGCCGTGATCGTGCCCAACCACACGGCCGAGCGACTGTTCGGGCTGCCCGGGCCCGCGGAGGTCCAGATCCGCACGTCGCTCGGCGCGGCCCAGCTGGTGGGGCGCCAGGCCCCGATCGCCCTCGCGCCCAACGAGCCGGAGACCCTCCAGGCCCGCGTGCCACCGTCGGCGGCCGGTGTCCAGGCCCGGGTCGAGGCCGACGTCAACGCGCTGTTCCTCGTGCTCGGCGGCGTGGCCCTGCTGGTAGGCGCGCTCGGCATCGCCAACGTGACGCTGCTGTCGGTGCTCGAGCGGGTGGCCGAGATCGGCCTGCGGCGGGCGGTCGGTGCCACCCGTGGGGACGTGGCCGCCCAGTTCCTGGTGGAGAGCTCGGCCGTGGGCCTGCTGGGCGGCCTGGTGGGCACGGCCGCGGGCGTGGTCCTCACCGTGGTGGTGTCGGCGGCGAGGGACTGGACGCCGGTGCTCGACCTGCGCCTGGCCGCGGGCGCTCCGCTGCTCGGCGCGGTCATCGGGTTGGTGGCCGGGACCTACCCGGCGTGGCGGGCGTCGGCCGTCCATCCGATCGACGCACTGCGCAGCGCGGGCTGATCCTGAGCGTGCTCCCTGTCGCCGGGTGCGGCTCCGTGCTCCCTGTCGCCGCGTGCGGCTCCCCGGGCGCGGGCTGGGTGCGTAACATCCCAGCGTGATCGGCGGCCCCCCCGGCTAGCGATGCGCGGTCGGCTCTCCCATACGGTCCTGGCAGTGGCGCGACTGTGCCGGCTGGTGGTGCTGACCGCGCTCGTCACGCCCCTCCTGCTGGTCCGCAACCTGTTCGGGCCCACGTTCGGGCCCCGGGTGCTGCGCTGGTACTTCGAGGCCTGCGGGGGCGGCTACGTCAAGATCGGCCAGCTGCTGGCCACCCGCTACGACCTGCTGCGCGTCGAGTACACCGACGAGCTCGGCAAGCTGCTCGACTCCTTGCGCCCGGTGCCCACGGACAAGATCACCGGCGAGATCGAGCGGGCCCTGGGCCGGCCGGTCGCCGACGCGTTCGCCTCGTTCGAAGTCAAGCCGATCGCCACCGCCTCGCTGGCCCAGGTCCATGGCGCCGTGCTGCCGGGCGGTGACGAGGTGGTGGTCAAGGTCCTCAAGCCGAGGATCGGCGACCAGGTCCGGGTCGACGTGGTGTTCCTGCGGCTCACCGCCCGGCTGCTCGACCTGCTGCCCGTGCTGCGGGGCCTGGACGTGAGCAGCCTGATGGACGAGCTGGCGCGGACGGCCATCGAGGAGCTGGACCTCGGCCGCGAGGCGATGTACACGGCGTACCTCCACGAGCAGATGGCCAACGACCCCATCGACCACTACGCCCCGCGCGTGTACCGCGAGCTCTCCAAGGGCAACGTGCTCACCCTGGAGCGCATCCGCGGCGTCACCGTGCGGGAGATGCTGGCCGCCGCGGCCAACCACAACATCTTCCGGCTGGCGGCGTGGTCGGCCCGGGGCATCACGCCGCGGCGCACCGCCGTGATCCTCCTGCGCTCGGTGCTGGAGCAGACGATGCGCTACCGGTCGTTCAACGCCGATCCCCACCCGTCGAACCTGATCGTGAGCGACGGCGGCACCCTCAACTGGGTCGACTTCGGCGCCGTCGGCTGGATCGATGAGCGCCAGTGGGACCAGCAGATGCGGCTCCGGGACGCCATCGCCCACGAGCAGATCCACGGCGCGTACCTCGCCGTGGTGGACGGCATGGAGCCCCTGCCCTACGGGGACCTGTCCCGCTTCGAGCAGGAGATCAAGCGGATCATCAGCGATTTCCTGATCGCGTCGCGCGATCCCTCGGCGCCCCTCAGCCAGAAGAGCACTGGCGCGTTCCTGCTCAAGACGCTGGCGGCGCTCCGCCGCAACCGCCTGCCCATGACGTCGAGCACGGTGCAGCTCTACCGGACGATCCTGATCGCCGACATCGTGATGCTGCGCCTCTATCCCGCCATCGACTGGCGGGGCCACCTCCGCCGGTTCCTCCGCGACCTGTCGACCGACCTCCTGGAGCGCGCCGTCTGGGACCCGGCGACCTCGCCGTACGCGTGGTATCGGGTGGCGCGAGCGCCGATGGCCGCGGCGGAGACCGCGGAGTGGGTGATGCGGCGCCTGCCCGACATCGGTCGCCAGACGCTGCGCACGCTGTCGTCCGCCGAGCGGATGATCCCCTACACGCTCCGACTGTTCCGCCGCCTGTCGGTGGCCGCGGTCCTGGGCGCCGTCGGGCTGTGGGCGATCAAGCCCGAGTTCTCGGGAGAGGGGTCGTTCAGCCGGTTCCTGCTGCGGATCGAGGACAACCCGTGGCCGGTCATCGGGATCGGCCTGTTCGCCGCCCTCGTGTTCAGCAATCTGCTGCGGAGCATGCAGGGCGAAGGATGACCACCCGCGGCTTGGTTCAGGACTTGACCGCGCCCTTGGCGGGTGCCGCGGCCTTGGCCGTGGTCTCGGCCGCCTTCAGCCGCTGCACGACCAGATCCGCCAGCCGGTCGTAGTCGAGCTCGGCGACCGCGTCGCTGCCGGCGTTGCCGTCGGCGGCGGCCTGCATGCGCACGCTCCAGCCGTCGGACATCTGGCGTACGACGTTCGCCATCTCCTCCAGCAGGCGGGCGTTGGCCCGGATCATCCCGGCGACCGACCGACCCATCAGGTCGGGGATGCGGTCGGTGCCTCGCAGCTCGTGCGAGAACGCCTCGGACGCCTCGGTGAAGCCGTCCACCACCCCGCGGGTGAGGACGGTCGACACGTCGTCGAGCCCGTTTGCCAGCTCCTCGCCTGTCCCTGTGCTGGTCGACATTGGCATCTTCCTTCCGCCTATGGGTGACCCCAGCATCGACGGAGCCTCGGACACCCGCAGACTACCCGCGGCCTCACGCACCGTCACCGCAGAGTTGGGACTATGTGACCGCCACCACCTTCGTCTCCAGGTGCATCCCGGGGAAGACGAAGCCGGCGACGACCACCGACGTGCTCGCCGGGAGGTGCCCGGCCATCAGCTCACCGCGTACCCGCTGGAACACCTCGTACACCTCTTCGTGGTTGCCGGCGAAGTACGTCGTCATCTCGACCACGTCGGCCAGCGTGGCGCCCGCCATGCCCAGCGACGCCTCCAGGTTGGCGAACGTCTGGCGCACCTCCACCTCGACGTTCGGCGAGATCTGCAGCGTCTCCGGGTCGATGCCGAAGGCACCGGCGGTGTACACCGTCGATCCCGCCCGCACGACGAGCGAGAAGCCCATCGCGCCGTCGAAGGGATCGATCCT
>DASRJN010000690.1:0-2514 GCA_035649455.1 Acidimicrobiales bacterium | reverse complement strand
CCCGCACGGTCATGTCCGCGGCCTCGACCGCCACCACGCCCGCGGGGGCGGCCACCGGGCGGGCCGTGGCCGCCGCCTCCGGATCCGCCACGCCCACGTCCCACTGGGTGCGGCCTCCCACCGCCACCACCGGGCCGGCCGTGGCCGGGCCCACGTCCGCCGCGAACCGGTCGATCGGCCCGGGGGTCACACCCACACGCCTTCGGGGACCGCCTGCAGGTCGCCGCACCGGCTCCCCGCGGGGAGGACCTTGGTGGGGTTGGCCACCCCGTCGGGATCGAACGCCTCGCGCAGCCGGGCCTGGGCGTCGAGGTCGTCGGGCCCGAATAGCAGCGGCATCAGGTCCCGCTTCTCCAGCCCGATGCCGTGCTCACCCGACAGCACGCCGCCGGCCTCGATGGAGACCCGCACGATGTCCTCGCCCGCGGCGTGCACCCGGTCCATGATCCCGGGCTCGCGGGCGTCGAACAGCAGCAGCGGGTGGAGGTTGCCGTCGCCCGCGTGGAACACGTTCATGACGTCCAGGTCGTGGCGCTCGGCGATCACGTACACCTCGGCGAGGACATCGCACAGCCGGGTGCGGGGCACGACCGTGTCGTGCAAGTAGTAGTTGGGCGCCACCCGGGCCACCGCCCCGAAGGCCGACTTGCGCCCCTTCCACAGCAGCGCCCGCTCGGCATCGTCGGCCGCGACCCGCACGTTCCGCGCGCCGTGGGCCCGCCCGACCTCGCCCACCCGCTCCACCGCGGCGGCCACGCCCGCGGGCAGACCGTCCAGCTCGACCAGCAGCACCGCGGCGGCGTCGGTGGGATAGCCGGCGTGGGCGAAGGCTTCGGCCGCCTCGGTGATGCGCTGGTCCATCATCTCCAGCGCCGCCGGCAGCAGGCCGCCGGCGATGATGCCGCTGACCGTCTCGGCCGCGTCGGCCACGGTGGTGAAGTCGAGCAGCAGCGTGGCCACCGCGGGCGGGTTGGGCATGAGCCGCACGGCGATGCGGGTGGCGATGCCCAGCGTGCCCTCGCTGCCCACGAACACGCCCCGCAGGTCGAGGCCGGCCGGCTCGGGGTCGAGCCCGCCGAGGGTGGTCGTGGTGCCGTCGGGCAGCACCACCTCGAGCGCCAGGATGTGGGCGCTCGTCACCCCGTAGGCCAGGCAATGGGGCCCGCCCGAGTTGTTGGCCACGTTGCCGCCGATGGTGCAGGCCTGCTGGCTGGACGGGTCCGGGGCGAAGTGCAGGCCGTGAGGCGCCAGCGCCCGGGTGAGGTCGAGGTTGATGACCCCGGGCTGGACCCAGGCCACCCGCTCCACCGGGTCCACCTCCAGGATCCGGTTCATCTTGGTGGTGACGATGACGACCGGATCGCCCACCGGGACCGCTCCACCGGCCAGGCCGGTCCCCGAGCCTCGGGCCACGAACGGCCGGCCGTGGCGCCGGGCGACGCGCACCGCCGCCGCCACCTCGTCCCCGTCGAGCGGGAAGCACGCGACCGCGGCCTCGCCCGCCAGCACCGACGCGTCCCGCCCGTAGAGGCCCAGCTCGACGCCGCCGGTGCGCACCCGGTCGGGCGCCAGGGCGGCGGCGAGGTCGGCGGCGAGCGCGTCGGTCACCTTCGCAGTCTGCCCGCGCCGTTAATCGTTCGCCCCCCGATGGGGGCGCGGGCTATCCCGGTGGCCATGGCGGCGACTGCTACCGAGACGCGTGTCACCGAGGTCACGGGTCCCGGCTCCCCCGATTTCGAGGCGCTCGTGGGCGTGTGGCAGGCCGAGGACGCCGAGCGCGACCCCGGCGATCCCGTCACGCCCGCCTCCGAGATCGCGGTAGAGCTGTTCCAGACCCCGCCCGACCTGTTCCACCGGTCGTGGCTGGCGACCCAGCAGGGCGAGCCGGTGGGCGCCGCCTGGATCGAGCAGGAGCGTGACGGCACCAATGACGCCACGTTGGAGCTGTTCGTGATGACCCTGGCCGCGCACCGTCGCCAGGGCGTGGGCCGGGCGCTCGCCCGGGTGGCCCTCGACGCGCTGATAGCCGAGGGCGGCATGTCGGTGCTGGGCGCGGCCCGTGACGAGACCGGCGCCGCCTTCTGCCGGGCGCTGGGCCTGTCCCACCGCCAGGACGAGCGCTGCAGCCGCCTGCTGATCGCCGACCTCGACGACGCTCAGCAACAGGCCTGGATCGACGAGGGGCCCACCCACGCCCCCGGGTACCGCCTGGAGGGCTGGGTCGGCGTGTGCCCGGACTCCTGGGCCGAGTCGCTGTCCCGGGCGTTCGACGCCATGATCGACGCCCCGCTCGACGACATCGACTGGGACCTCCAGCCGCTCACCGTCGAGCGACTGCTGCACCGGGAGCGCTTCTGGACCGCCAAGGGCGGCGACATCGTCACCACCCTGGCCCTGGCCCCCGACGGCGAGCCCGCCGGTGCCAGCCAGATCATCGTGTTCCACGACCGCCCCCAGGTGGCCGAGCAGGGCGACACCGGCGTCGTCGCCGCCCACCGCGGCCACCGCCTCGGC
>DASRJN010000689.1:0-4862 GCA_035649455.1 Acidimicrobiales bacterium | reverse complement strand
GCGCCCTCGTTCTCCTCCGGCGCGGGCATGACGTAGGTCTCGTAGTGCAAGGTCCGCTGGCGCAGGTGGAACCAGATGGTGAAGACGTCCTTCTGCTCGCCCAGCACCCGCACGAACCAGCGGCGCTCGCCCGACTCCTCGTCCCGCTCGACCGCGGCCACCACCGGGTTCTCGGCCAGCTGGCGACCGAGCCAGTCCTCGATGCGGCCCGCCAGCGCACTGAGCTCGGCCGCGGTCGACGGGTCGGTGGTCATGCCCGGGACGCTAACGGCCCGGGGTCGGCACCTCAGCCGTCGCAGGTGACGAGGCTGCGGGCGGTGATGTCGGCGTAGACCCGGCGGAGGCGCCCGGCCGCCGTGGACCACGTGAAGTCCCGGGCTCGCAGCGCGGCATGGGCCGAGAGCTCGCGGGCCAAGGCCGGGTTGCGCACGATCTGGTCCGCGTAGGCGGCGAACACCGCGGCGTCCCGGCCCTCGACCAGGAAGCCGGTGCGCCCGTGGTCGACCAGCGTGCGCAGGCCGCCGACCGCGGCCGCGACGACCGGAGTCCCGCACGCCGCGGCCTCGAGCGCGACGAGCCCGAACGACTCGCTGCGGCTCGGCACCAGCACCAGGTCGGCCGCCCGGTAGAACGTCGACAGCATGTGGTGGGGCTGCGGGTCGGCGAACCGGACCCGCTCGGTGACGCCCAACGCCGCCGCCAGCTTGTGGATCCGTTCGACCTCGGCCCAGCCGGCCGACCCGCTGGCTCCGCCCACGACGACCAGCACCGCGGTCGGGTCGTCGAGCTCCGCCAGCGCCCGCACGGCCACGTCGAGCCCCTTGAGCGGCTGGATGCGGCCCACGAACAGCAGCACCGGTCCCGGGAACGGCCCCAGGTGCGCCAGCGCAGCCCGGGCCCCGGCCCGCTCGCCCGGTGAGAAGAAGGCGTGCTCCACCCCGGGCGGGACGATCTCGATGCGTCCCGGGTCGGCGCCGTACAGGCGCACCAGCTGCGACGCCTCGGCCGGGCAGTTGGCCAGGATGGCGTCGGAGCAGCCGATGACCTGCGCCTCGGCGTCCACCCGGCGCTGGGGCTCGGGGTCGCCGGTCTCGGCCTTGACCCGGGCCAGCGTGTGGAAGGTCGACACCAGCGGCAGGTCCAGCTCGTGCTTGAGCCGGTGGCCCGCCACCCCGGAGAGCCAGTAGTTGGCGTGGACGGCATCGGCCGCCATGTCGGTCCCGGCGGTGAGGTGGTGCAGCACGCCGTCGGTGAACTCGTCGACGATCTCGGGCAACAGCTCCTTGGGCAAGTCCGCCGCCCCGGCAGGCACATGCACCACCCGGAAGCCGGGCTCGACGTGGACGACCTGGGGCAGATGGTCCGCCCACTGCCGGGTGTACACGTCGCTGGCCACGCCCGCCTGGGCCAGGGAGGAAACCAGCTCGCGCACATACACGTTCATGCCTCCGCTGTCACCCGATCCGGGTTGAGCCAGCGGCGATGTGTGCAGCGAGAGGACGGCGAGACGGCGCACCATCGTCAGGCAACGCCGCGGTCGGGTGAGAGATTCCTTACGTCCCCAGTCATCTATGACAAGGCTACGAGCGGCGGGGCCCGGCCGAAAACCGTCGCCACCGGGCGTGGCGGCGTGTAGAGCCTCCGGGGCGGGGTAGGTTGCGCACGTTCGTCCACGACCCAAGGAGTGTCGATGGCCTTCGAGCTGCCCCCGCTGCCCTACCCCAAGAATGCCCTCGCGCCCCACATGAGCGAGCAGACGCTCGACTTCCATCATGGGAAGCACCACGCGACGTACGTGACCAACCTCAACGGGCTGGTCGAGGGCACCGAGCGCGCCAACCAGTCGCTCGAGGAGATCATCCTCGGGGCCGATCCGGGGCCGCTGTTCAACAACGCGGCCCAGGTGTGGAACCACACGTTCTTCTGGAACTGCATGACCCCGGGTGGGGGCGGCGATCCCGACGGCGACCTGCAGGCGGCCATCGATGCGGCCTTCGGGTCGGTCGACGGCTTCAAGCAGACCTTCACGGACAAGGCCAAGACCCTGTTCGGCTCGGGGTGGACATGGCTGGTCACCGGCGACGGCGGGCTCGACATCATCCAGACCAAGGACGCGGACCTGCCGCTCAAGCACGGCCAGACCGCACTGCTCACGCTCGACGTGTGGGAGCACGCCTACTACCTCGACTACCAGAACGCCCGGCCGGCCTACATCGAGACGTGGCTCGCCAACCTGGTGAACTGGGAGTTCGCCGCCGAGAACCTGGCGAAGGCCTGACGGGCCGAGCAGGTCGCCGGCGCCGCGGTCAGAAGGCGCCGGCGGCCGCCGCCCACAGCGGGGCGAGGATCAGCAAGGTGTCGATGCGGCGCAACGCCGGGGCATAAGCGCCGGCGCCCGGGAGCGCGGCGGAGGCCACGATCTGGCCCAGCGGGCAGGCGACCGCGGTGAAAGCCAGCAGGATCACGCCCGCGGCGTCGAACGGCTCGACCAGGATGAGCGCCAGCGGCAGGGCGAGCAGCGTCGCCGCGGTGATGCCGGCCAGCGGTCCCTCCAGGGAGTTGGAGGCGCCGGAGCCGACGATGTAGTCGCCGGCCTCGTAGGCACTGACCAGGCCCAGCAGCACGACCGCCGCCACCACCGACTCGGTGCGGACCAGCACGAACGCGGCCCCGGCCAGGGCGGGGACCGCGGACAGGCACAGGATGCCGGCGGCCGCCAGGCGCCCACCGCTGCTCGGCAACCGGCTGCCGTCGGGGGCGAGGGAGCAGCCCACCGCGACGACCCCCACCACCACCAGCGCGAAGGCCGCGATCTCGGGGCCCGCCAGGGCAGCCAGGACGGGCACCGCCCCCAGCCCGGTGGCGACGTCGACCTGCCACGACACCGATCCCCACGCCTTCACGATCTGGCGGGCGGCCCAGCCGGCGGCTGCCGCGTAGACGAGCGCGGTGGTGAACGGGCTGACCAAGGTGGCGACCATCGCCCCCGCGAACCAGGCGATGCCCAGCCGGACCCGGGGCCCCTCGATGTCGTAGACGACGGCCAGGCGGCGGCGGTCGATCCTCTGGCGGCGGGGCCGGGCGTGCACGGGCGGCATCGGGCCCGGCCGGGGACCGGGGACGTGGGCCGGCGGGGCGGCGGGGGCGGGGACGTGCGCCGGCGCCGGTCCCCATCCACCGGGCGGATCGGGGGGACCGGGGTCGGGCAGCATGTCCGGCGGTGGCACGAACACCTGGCGGTCGGGCGCGCTGGGACCGGGAGCGGGCATCGTGCGATCGGGCGGCCCCGACCAATCGCCGCCCGAACCGCTCGCCGCCGCCGGGGGGTACCGATCGTGCGGGTCGGATCCTCGGCCCGACGCCCGCCCGGAGGGGTCGCCGTACATGTCGGGAGGCTCGGCGCGCCAGGACGAGGACGAGTGGCCGTTGCCCGGCCGGCCGCCGGCGTCGTACTGGTCGTCGGACCAGGACGCCTCGGGATGGGCCGGACCGCTCACGCCGCACCGCCCGGGGCACGCGTGCGAGCAATGCCGGAGATGCCGTCTGCGCCGCCGGAGACCGGCGGGAGGATCGCCACCTCGTCACCGTCGGTGACCGGGTCGCTGCCGTGGGCCGGCTCGCCGTTGACCCAGACCTTGCACGACGGCAGCAGGGCCGCGAAGACCTCGCCGTAGCGGGCCTGGGCGGCCGCGAGGACCTGGTCCACGGTGTCGCCGTCGACCACGTCACGGGCCGCGCCGGCGGCCTCGCGGGCCTGCGCGAAGAGGCGGAGCACGGGCATCCGGGCCTTCGTACCCTCAGACGGCTCCGGCCGAGCCGCGGTCGTCGTGCAGGCTGTCGAGCGGCAGTGACATGGCGGTGCTCCTCGCGCGCTCCCCAGGTCGAAGCGCCCGACGAGCCTAGTCGTGCCCTGTCCCGATAGCGTCCTCCGGCGATGGACTCCTCCCGGCCGGCGACGACGCGCGTCCTCCTGGTGAGGCACGGCCAGTCGGAGTGGAACGCGATCGGCCGCTGGCAGGGACAGGCCGATCCTCCCCTCAGCGACCTCGGCCGCCGCCAGGCGCGGGAGGCGGCGCGGGCCATCGGGGCCGTCGACGCGGTGTGGTCGTCCGACCTCCAGCGGGCGGCCGAGACGGCGGCCATCATCTCCGCCGACATCGGGGTGGGGCCGGTGGTGCTCGACCCCGATCTCCGTGAGCGGGACGCGGGCGAGTTCTCCGGCCTGACCCGGGCGGAGATCGAGCAGCGCTTCCCCGGCTACCTGTCGGACCATCGCCGGCCGCCAGGTTGGGAGCCGGACGAGCACCTCCTGGGCCGGGCCCTGGGCGTGGTGCACGAGATCGCCACGGCCGTCCCCGGCGGCGACGTGGTGGCGGTGACCCACGGCGGGCTCGTCTACACGCTGGAGACCCACCTCGGCGCGCCGCACGCCCGCCTGGCCAACGCCGAGGGGCGCTGGATCGAGGTGGACCGGGAGCGCTTGAGGCTGGGCGATCGGATCCGGCTCGCCGATCCCGACGACCTCACGGTGCCCGGACAGATCTGACCGGAAGCACCCGGCCGGGCGGCCAGGGCCGGGTCAGACCTCGGCGTCGCCCTGGTGGTCCATGCAGAAGCGGGCGGCAGGGACGGCGGCGAGCCGCTCGTCGGGGATGGAGCCGCCACAGACCTCGCACGTGCCGTAGATGCCGACGTCCAGGCGGTCGAGGGCGCGGTCGACATCGGCCAGCTCGGCCTCCACCTGCTCGAGGATGGAGAACTCCTTCTCGCGTTCGAAGGCGTCGCTGGCCGTGTCGGCCAGGTGCTGGTGGACATGCGACAGGTCGGCCGCGCTGTCCTGCGACGGCTCGTCGCGGAGGTGG
>DASRJN010000688.1:0-21119 GCA_035649455.1 Acidimicrobiales bacterium | reverse complement strand
GCTGGAGGACGCGGCCCGGGAGGCGATGACGCCCGAGGCCTTCGGCTATGTGGCCGGAAGCGCGGGGAGTGGCGCCACCGCCCGCGCCAACCGGCGGGCCTTCGACCGCTGGCGCATCGTGCCCCGCATGCTGCGGGACGTGGCCGAGCGCGACCTGGCCACGTCCGTGCTGGGCACGGACATGCCCGCGCCCGTGCTGCTGGCGCCCATCGGCGTGCAGACCATCGTCCATCCCGAAGGTGAGCTGGCTTCGGCCCGGGCCGCCGCGGGCTTGGGCCTCACGTTCATCCACTCCACCGCGGCCGCCCATTCGATCGAGCAGGTGGCCGAGGCGTCGGGCGCCGGCTCCCGCTGGTACCAGCTCTACTGGCCTGCCGAGCGGGAGGTGGCGGCCTCGCTGGTGACGCGGGCTGAAGCCGCGGGCTTCGGAGCGCTCATGGTCACCCTCGACACCTTCATGATGGGGTGGCGGCCCACCGACCTCGACGCCGCCTACCTGCCGTTCCTGGCCGGGACGGGCATCGCCAACTACCTCACGGACCCGGCGTTCAACGCGGGGCTGGCGGAGGAGGCCCCGCTGGGCGAGAAGGTGTTCCGCTGGGCCGCCATGTTCGGCAATCCCCGCCTCACCTGGGACGACCTGGCCTGGCTACGTGAGCGCACCACGCTGCCGATCGTGCTCAAGGGCGTGCTCCACCCCGACGACGCTCGGGCCGCGCGCGACGCCGGGGTCGACGGCCTCGTCGTGTCCAACCACGGCGGCCGCCAGGTGGACGGCGCCGTCGCCTCGCTCGACGCGCTGCCCGCCATGGTCGAGGCGGTGGGCGGGGCCATGCCCGTGCTGGTCGATTCCGGGGTGCGGACCGGCGCCGACGTCGTCAAGGCCGTCGCCCTGGGCGCGGTCGCGGTGCTCTACGGCCGGCCGTACATCTACGGCCTGGGCCTCGGCGGGCAGGCGGGCGTGGAGCACGTGCTGCGCTGCCTGCTCGGCGAGCTGGACGTGACCCTGGCGCTGTCCGGGCACCGCAGCCTGGCCGAGCTGGGCCCGCACGTGCTGGCGCCCGCGCCCGAGTGAGGCCATGATCCGGGTCCATGGGAACCAACCAGCGCGCGCAGATCACCATGTCGGACGAGGAAGTGGCGGCGTTCGTCGAGCGCAGCCGCACGGCGACCATGGCCACCGTGGGCCCCACCGGCATGCCGCACCTGGTGGCCATGTGGTACGCGGTGATCGACGGCACGATCTGGTTCGAGACCAAGTCCGCGTCGCAGAAGGCGCAGAACCTGCGGCGTGACGGCCGGCTCACCTGCATGATCGAGGACGGCCTCACCTACGACACGCTCCGGGGCGTGTCGCTCGAGGGCCGGGGCGTGATCGTCGAGGAGCCCCAGGCCCTGTGGGACATCGGGGTCAACGTGTGGGAGCGGTACACCGGGCCCTACAGCGACGACGCCAAGCCCATGATCGAGGCCATGCTGCGCAAGCGGGTCGCGGTACGGCTGGACGTCGCGCGGGTCCGCTCGTGGGACCACCGCAAGCTAGGCATGCCCGCCATGCCCGTAGGGGGCACGACCGCGCCCTGACCCTTCAGGGGGACTTGCGCCTGCCACAGCGGGGTAGATGAACGCCACCACTTCGCGGGGCGAAAGGAACCTCCGATGTTGTACGCAGTGAGCGCGCTGGACCCGACCCTCCGGATGATCTTCTTCGCGGCAGCTCTCGTGCTGTTCGCGGTGGCCGGATTGGGCTACACGTGGGGCAAGGTGCACCTGATCGCCTTGGGGTTGGCGTTCTTCACCTTCCCGTTCTTCTGGGACGCCCTGGCCGCCTCCTGACCCGACGGGCTCAGGAGCCGATCAGGGCGACCAGCTCGGCGCGGCTCGGGCCCGGCGCCGCCGGGGAGTCGCCGATCGCGGCGGCGGCCTCGGCGACGCCGGGCTGAGCCCACACGTCGACCGGGCGCTCCAGCAGTGAGCGGATCGACATGTAGCCGCGCAACAGGTCGGGATGCTGGGACGCACCGGTGCGCAACGCCTCCAGCCGGTGCCACTCCTCGTCGTCGGTCTCGTACGGCCGGCCCGCGATCTGGGCGTCGATCTCGGCCAGGCGGTGGCGATCCGAGCGCAGGGTGTCGCGGTAGAGCGGCTCCACCGTGGCCAGCGTGGCCTCGTCGAAGCGCCGCGCGAACGCCACCGGGTCGGTGGCGGGCACGTCACGGAGCACGTCGCGCAGGCACACGGCGTGGAGCCCGGCGATCGACGCGCCCCGGCCTGCCGAGGGATTGGTGCAGGCCCAGGCGTCGCCCACGGCCACCACGCCGGTGACGACGGGCGCGTTGTCGCGCCAAAGACGGCGGTGGCGGTCTTCCAGCTTGGCCATGACGTCGATGCCACCGAGGGGCTCGCCCTCCAGCCAGTGGGCCACCAGCGGGTAGTGCTTGACGATCCGGGTCCAGACGTCCTCGTACCGGGCGGCGCGCAGCACCGAGTCCGCCGCGCTGGTGATGATCCCGACGCCCCAGGTGCCGTTGTCCGCCGGCAGCGCTAGGAGGCTCAGGGAGTCGTAGGGCTGGAGTGGAGGCCCGAAGGCGGGTGGGACCGACCCGTCGGAGGAGCGGAAGTGGCGGCCGTAGTAGAGGAAGCCGCACTCATCGAGCTCCTCGTCGGGCCGGGCGCCGAGCGCCGCCAGCCAGCGGGGGAGCGGGGAGCGCCGGCCGCCCGCGTCGACCACCAGGTCGGCGTGGAGCAGGCGGCCGTCCTCGGTCTCGACCCCGGTGATGTGGGGCACGCCGGGCAGGCGGGGCCGGTCGGCCACCAGCAGGCCCTTCACCGCCACGCCCCGACAGACCTCCAAGCCCGGCGTGGCCGCCGCCAGCCGGGCCATGACCGCCTCGGTGACCGGGCGACGGGCGGTCACCAGTGTGAAGCGCTCGTCGCCGGGCCGGAATCCGCCGGAGACCTGCACCGGCACGTTGGAGACGAAGTTGTAGCTGAGTGCGCCGACGGCCTCGAGCTCGGGGAGCAGCTCGGGCAGCTCGGCTTCGATGATCTGGCGCCAGCGGGGCAGGAAGAGGTGGAGCAGCCGGAACTGGTTCACGCCGCGCCGCTCCCAGTCCTCCCAGCAGGCGGCGGGGTCGGCCGGCGGCGACGCCGGATCGCGCTCCAGCAGCCGTACGCGGTGCCCGTCCTTGGCCAGCAGCATGGCGGCCGTCAGCCCGCCGACGCCTCCACCCACCACGATCACGTCCGCCACCTGGAACCTCCGCCTCGAGGGTATACATACATGCTGCACGTATGATAAGCATGGGTGTCAAGTGGCTCGACGGACCGCCGACGATGCCGAGCAGACCCGGCAGGCGATCGTGGGGGCAGCCCACGACCTGTTCGCCGCGCACGGGTTCGCGGCCACGTCGACCGCCGCGGTGGTGGAGGCCGCGGGCGTGACCCGCGGCGCGCTCTACCACCACTTCACGGACAAGACCGGCCTGTTCCGAGCCGTGTTCGAGCGGCTGGAGACCGAGCTCAACGAGACGATCATCGCCAGCGCCCTGGCCCAGCCCGACGCCCGCGATGCCTTCGTGGCGGGCTGCGGCACCATGTTGGACTTCATGGTCCGCCCTGACTACCACCAGATCGCCGTGGTCGATGCGCCCGCCGTCCTGGGGTCGAGCGTCTGGCACGCCATCGACTACACCACCGGCCTGCTCACCCTCCAGGCGGGCGTTCGCGCCCTGGAGAAGGCCGGCTACCTCCGGGTCCCCAACACCCCCGCCCTGGCCGTCGCGGTGTTCGGCGCCCTCACCGAGGCCGGCATCGTCCTCAGCCGCGCTGGCGAGGGCACCCCCACCCGCGACGAGCTGCTCGACGCGGTGGTCAGCCTGGTGTGTCGCTAGTGCCGGCTAGGAGGCAGGGTCGTAGCCGTCCGGGTTCTGGGACTGCCAGCGCCAGTGGTCGGCGGCCATGTCGTCGAGGCTGCGGGTGGCCTCCCAGCCGAGGAGGTCCCGGGCCCGGGACGGGTCGGCCCAGGTGGCCGCGATGTCGCCCGGGCGGCGTTCCGTGACCTTGTACGGGAGGTCGTAGCCCACCGCCTGCGACGCGGCCGCGATCACCTCCAGGACCGTGTGCCCGGTCCCGGTCCCCAGGTTGACCGGGACGCAGCCGGTCACGCCCGTGACCGCCTCGAGGGCGGCGACGTGGCCCAGGGCGAGGTCGACCACATGGATGTAGTCGCGGATGCCGGTGCCGTCGCGGGTGGGGTAGTCGTCGCCGAACACCCGCACGAACGGGTGGCGCCCCGCCGCCACCTGCATCACATACGGCATCAGGTTGTTCGGGATGCCGGTCGGGTCCTCGCCGAGGCGGCCGCTGGCATGGGCGCCCACGGGGTTGAAGTACCGCAGCGACAGCATCTGCCAGCGATCGTCGCTGGCGGCCAGGTCGCTCAGCATGTCCTCGACGATCAGCTTCGTGCGGCCGTACGGGTTGGTCGCGTGGCGCCGAGCGGTCTCGTCGACCGGTATGCGCTCGGGGTCGCCGTAGACGGTGCACGACGACGAGAAGACCAGCCGGCGCACGCCCACCTCGTCCATGGCCCGGAGCAGCGAGGCCGTGCCGCTGACGTTCACCGTGTAGTAGCGCAGCGGCTGGGCCACCGACTCGCCCACCGCCTTGAGGCCGGCGAAGTGGATCACCGCGTCCACGCCCGCCAGGATCTCGGCCAGGCGCGCGGTGTCGGCGATGTCGAGCTCGTGGTGGCGGATCGTGCCGGTGCCGTCGCCCGGCGGGGCCAGCTCGGCCAGCCGTCCGAGCGCCACCGGGCTGGAGTTGGAGTAGTCGTCGACCACCACGACGTCCCAACCGGCGCGGAGCACCTCGATAGCCGTGTGGCTGCCGATGTAGCCGGCGCCCCCGGTGAGCAGAGCGGTCCCTTTGGTCACGCGGATACGGTGGCACACCCGACACTGCGGGCGACAGGCTGGGCCGGTGACCAGTCATCTCGCGTCTGATCCCGCCTCCGAACCCTACGCAGCATTCCCGCATCTGAGCTTCGACCGGCCGCGCGACGGGGTGCTGCGCATCACGCTCGACGGGCCCGGCCTCAACGCCGTCGACCACGACGTCCACCGCGAGCTGGCCGACGTCTGGCTGGCGGTGGACCGCGATCCCGGCACCCGGGTGGCGTTGATCCGGGGCGCGGGCAAGGCGTTCTCGGCGGGCGGCAGCTTCGAGCTGATCGACTCGCTGACGTCGGACTACGCGGCGCGGACCCGCGTGCTGCGCGAGGCGCGGGATCTGGTGTTCAACGTCATCAACTGCTCCAAGCCGGTGGTGTCCGCCCTGCACGGGCCGGCCGTGGGAGCCGGGCTCGTGGCCGGGATCCTGGCCGACGTGTCGGTCGTGGGCCGCAGCGCCCGCATCATCGACGGGCACACCCGGCTGGGGGTGGCGGCCGGCGACCACGCCGCGCTCTGCTGGCCCCTGCTGTGCGGCATGGCCAAGGCCAAGTACTACCTGCTGACGTGCGACACGCTCACCGGCGAGGAGGCCGAGCGGATCGGCCTGGTCTCGCTGTGCGTGGACGACGACCGGGTGCAGGAGCGCGCGCTGGAGGTGGCGGTGCAGCTCGCGGGCGGGGCGCAGTCGGCCATCCGCTGGACCAAGCACACGCTCAACCATTGGTACCGGGCCCAGTCGGCCATCCTGGACGCCTCGCTGGCCTATGAGTTCCTGGGCTTCAGCGGACCCGACGCCCGGGAGGGGCTGGACTCCCACCGGGACAAGCGCGATCCCAGCTTCGACGGCCCCACGTCCGAGTAGCCCCCGGCCGGCGTGCCAACCTGGGGTGGTGACGGCCTGGGGAGCGATAACGATCGACGAGCTGGAGCCGGCCTCGTGGCTGGTGGTCGCGACCGGCGTGGTGGCGCTGGCCGCGGTGGCGCTGGACGACGTGTGGCGCTGGTCCCGCAACGTGGTGACCATCGTGCACGAGGGCGGCCACGCGCTCGCCGCCATCCTCACCGGGCGGCGGCTCACCGGCATCCGGCTGCACTCGGACACGTCCGGGCTGACGCTGTCGGTGGGGCGGCCGTCGGGGGTGGGCATGGTGGTGACCACCTCGGCCGGCTACCTCGCCCCCTCGCTCGTGGGCCTGGCCGGCGTCGCGCTCTTGGCCGCCGACCAGGTCACCGTGATGCTGTGGGGCGCGGCCGCGCTGCTGGTCGCCATGCTGATCATGATCCGGAACGCCTACGGCGCGCTGACCCTGGTGGCCTGCGGGGCCGTGGTGGTGGGGCTGTCGCTGTACACCTCGCCCGACGTGCAGGCCGCGTTCGGCTACGGCATCACCTGGTTCCTGCTGTTCGGGGCGGTGCGCCCCGTCGGCGAGCTGTGGCGCCAGCGGCGCCGGCAGGAGGGTCGCTACTCCGATGCCGCCCAGCTGGCCCGACTGACCCCCTTCCCGACCAGCGCGTGGGTGGGGTTCTTCGGCCTGGTCACGGTCGCAGCGCTGGCGGTGGGTGGCCTCCTGCTGCTGACCTGAGCCCATCGCCGATCCCACCGACCGCCGCACCGCCGAGGCGCTCGACGCCGCCGATCCGCTCGCGCCGCTCGTGGCCGAGTCGGTCGTAGCCGACCCCGACCTGCTGTACCTGGACGGCAATTCGCTGGGGCGGCTGACGCACCGGGCCCGGCGCCGCCTGGTCGAGACCGTGGAGGGCGAGTGGGGCCGCGGGCTGGTGGGCTCGTGGGAGCAGTGGATCGACCTGCCGCGGCGGGTGGGCGACGCCATCGCCCGCCACCTGGTGGGGGCCGAGCCGGGCGAGGTAGTGGTCGGCGATTCGACCACGGTGTGCCTGTACAAGGCGGCCGAGGCCGCCGTCGCGGCCCGACCCGAGGCCCGCGCGCTGGTCACCGACGACGACAACTTCCCCACCGACCGCTACGTGCTCGAAGGCGTGGCCGCCCGGCACGGCCTGGAGTACCGCGAGGTGGCGAGCGACCCGGTCGACGGCCCCGACGCCGCCGCGGTGGCCGGTGCGCTCGATGGCGCCGCGCTGCTGTGCCTGTCGCATGTCGCCTACCGGTCGGGGGCCCTGGCCGACCTGGCCGGGCTCACCGGCCTGGCCCACGACCATGGCGCGCTGGCGCTGTGGGACCTGTCCCACTCGGTGGGCGCGGTGCCCGTCGACCTCGCCGGCGCGGGCGCCGACCTGGCCGTGGGCTGCACCTACAAGTACCTCAACGGTGGGCCCGGCGCCCCCGCCTTCAGCTATGTCCGCCGGGACCGCCAGGCCGAGCTGCGCCAGCCGGTGTGGGGCTGGTTCGGCCGGCGCGACCAGTTCGCCATGGGCTCCGGCTACGACGCGGCCGACGGGATCGACGCCTGGTTGTCGGGCACCCCCGCGGTGCTGGGCCTGGTGGGGGTGGAGGAGGGCGTGGCGCTGCTGGCCGAGGCGGGGATCGACCGGCTGAGGGCCAAGGGCATGGCGCTCACGTCGCTGGCGGTGGACCTGGCCGACGCGTGGCTGGCCCCGCTCGGCTTCACCCTCGCCAGCCCGCGCCGGCCCGAGCAGCGGGGCTCGCACGTGGCGCTGGCCCATCCCGACGCCGGCCGCATCGCCCGGGCCCTGCGGGAGCGGGCGGGTGTCGTGCCGGACTTCCGCGCGCCGGACCGCATCCGGCTGGGCCCGGCGCCGATCGCTTCCCGCTTCGTGGACGTGTGGGACGCCCTCGACCGGCTGCGGCGCCTCGTCGAGCGCGGGGAGCACGAGGCGCTCGGCCCGGATACCCGGCGCGTCCTGTAACGCTCCGGCGGTACGGTCCGGTCATCGACACCACGACGCGCACCCGATTCCGCGAGCTGCACGCCTCCGGGACCTTCGTGATCCCCAACCCGTGGGACGTCGGCTCGGCCACCATCCTCGTGGGCCTCGGCTTCCCGGCCCTGGCCACCACCAGCAGCGGTCATGCCATGTCGCTCGGCCGCACCGACGGCGAGGTCACCCGCGACGAGCTCGTCGACCACGTCGCCACGCTGGTCCGAGCCGTCGACGTGCCCGTACACGTCGACGCCGAACGCTGCTTCTCGGACACGCTCGAAGGCGTGGCCGAGACCGTCGAACTGCTCGCCGGGGCCGGCGCCGCGGGCCTGTCCATCGAGGACTGGGACCGGGCCACAGGCGAGCTTGACCCGATCGACCGTGCCACCGCCCGGGTGGCGGCGGCGGTGGAGGCAGCCAAGCGGCACGACATGGTCGTGACCGCCCGGGCCGAGAACCACATCCGGAACAATCCCGATCTGGACGACACCATCGCCCGTCTGCAGTCGTACCGCGACCAGGGCGCTGAGGTGCTCTACGCGCCCGGGCTGGTCGACCTCGACGACATCTCCCGGCTGGTGCGGGAGGTGGCGGCGCCGGTCAACGTGCTCGCCCTGCCCCAGGGCCCGTCGGTAGGCCAGCTGGCGTCGGTGGGCGTGAGGCGGATCTCCACCGGGGGCGCGCTCGCCCGCAATTCCTACGACGCGCTTCGGGCCGCCGGCCGCGAGCTTCACGACGAGGGCACCTCCACCTACGCCGTTCGCTGAGCGTTTCCCTACACGCGCATCTCCCGTCCCTACGGTGCGCGATGATGGGGCTGCGATCCGCTGGGGGTTACGGCAGGCGCACTCCGCCGCGCGACGACGGCCGTGCCCACGCGGCACGCCTGTCCCGCCCATTGCAGGAGGCGACCATGCGCCGCATACCCATCCGCCTCAAGCTCGCGGCCGCCCTGGCCGTGCCCCTGTTGGCCCTGGTGGTGGCGGTGGGCGTGGAGGTCAGCGCGGCGGCGCAGCGGGCCGACGAGGTGAGCGAGCAGGCCGCCCTCGCCCGCGCCGCGGTCGGCCCCGGCGGCCTGATCACCGTGCTGCAGAACGAGCGCAGCTGGGCCGCGGTCGACCTGACCGGGGCGCAGGGCTTGGGCATCACTGCGCCGGTGGAGAGCTACCCCGAGACGCGGGCCGACACCAACGAGGCGGTGGAGAACTTCAGGCGCCAGACCCAGGGAGCCGGCCCTGAGGTGGAGGCCGCCTTCGCCCCCGCCTTCGAGGGTCTCGCGGGCCTGGAGGCGGTGCGAGTCGACGTCGACAACAACATCGCCACGTCGCCCCTCTATGGCAACTCGGGCAACAACGACTTCGCCGACGAGATGTACAGCCGTTACACCGCGATGATCCGACCGCTGTTCGACGCCACCGATCAGGTCACGTTGACCATCGACGACGAGACCCTGCGGGAGGGCGCCCAGCTCGTCAACATGACCAGCCGCACCATCGAGCTGTTCGTGGACATGGCCCGGATGCACCTCATCGTCGGGGCCCTGCACGGGGGCGTCAACGACCGCAACGAGATCGACGCCGCCGCGTCCCGCAAGGTGCTGTGGGACAAGTACAACACCACGTTGCTGGCCGCCGAGCCGCCCTACGACGAGGTGATCGACGAGACCTACCCTTCGGACTTCAACCTCGGGTTCACCAGCCTGGTCGAGCGGGCCATGAGCGGGGAGATGGTCCCCGTCGACCAGCTCACCGCGCCGCTCACCACCACCACCTGGGGTGGCAACAAGGAGCTGCGCGAGGCGATGGCGGCCGAGGTCAACCGCATCGCCGACGACCTCGTCGCCGACGCCCGGGCGCGGGAGCGGACCTTCATCGGCCTCGCGCTGGGGGCGCTGATGGCGGCGTTGGGCCTCACCTGGGCGGTGTCGCGCTCCATCACGCGGCCGTTGCGGTCGCTCACGGCCCAGGCCAAGGCCATGGCGGGCGACCGGCTGCCCCGGGCCGTGACGGAGGTGCTGCAGACCCCGCTGGGCGAAGACGTGGCGGTGCCTCAGGTGGAGCCGGTGGTGGTCAAGACCCGTGACGAGGTGGTCGAGGTAGCCCAGGCGCTCAACACCGTGCAGGACACGGCGTTGAGCCTGGCCGTGGAGCAGGCGGTGCTGCGGCGGAACATCTCCGACAGCTTCGTGAACCTGGGCCGGCGCAACCAGAACCTGCTCGTGCGCCAGCTCGACTTCATCACCTCGCTGGAACGGGTCGAGACCAACCCCGACGTGCTCGGCAACCTGTTCCGGCTCGACCACCTGGCCACCCGCATGCGGCGCAACGCCGAATCGCTGCTGGTGCTGGCCGGCGTCGATCCGCCGCGGCAGTGGGCCAAGCCCGTCCCCGTCACCGACGTGGTTCGGGCCGCGCTGGGCGAGGTCGAGGACTACCAGCGGATCGCGGTGCGGTCCATGGACCCGGCGACCGTGGTCGGCTCCACCGCCGCCGACCTGGCCCACCTGATGGCCGAGCTGATGGAGAACGCCCTGGTGTTCTCGCCGGAGGACCACGTGGTCGACATCCGGGGCCACGCCCGGGCCGACGGCAGCTACCTCGTCGGCGTGATCGACACCGGCACCGGCATGCCGCCCGAGGCCATGGACACCGCCAACCGGCGGCTGGCCGGGTCCGAGAGCTTCACGGTGGCACCCTCGAAGTACCTGGGGCACTACGTAGCCGGCAACCTGGCGGTCCGCCACGGCATCCGAGTCAGCCTGAGCCCCACCGCCGGGACCCGCGGCACCACCGCCACCATCGAGCTCCCGCCCACCCTGCTGCACCAGGACGCGCTGGTTGCCGGCTCACCCTCACCGCCGCCGCCCGGGCCCGCGCCGGTGCTCGAGCGCGAGGCGGTGGGAGCGGGCCCTCCCGCGTTGCCGCCCGGGCCGGGCTAGGCCCGCTCGAACCAGGTGCGGGGGTTGCGGACCATCACAGTCCATGTCGCACCTTGACAGGCTAATGTTGTTAGCCTAGCGTCAGGCTAACAACATTAGCCGCACGCCGTCGCACCCGTGATTGGCAGCAACCCGATCGGAGCGAGATGTCCTCGACCCCCGCCCATTACCGCAAGCCCGGATGGTTCACCAAGAACGTGTTCAACCGGTTCGTCGGCTTCCTCACCCGCCGGGGCATCAGCGTGTGGGGCAGCCGCGTGCTGGAGGTCCGGGGCCGCACCAGCGGCGAGCCCCGGCGGAACCCGGTCAACCTGCTCACCCTGGACCACCAGCAGTACCTCGTGTCGCCGCGGGGCGAGGGCCAGTGGGTCCGCAACGTCCGGGCCGCCGGCGGGCGGCTGGCCACCCTCGTCGGGAACCGCCGGGAGGAGTGGGTGGCCCACGAGCTGGTGGACGACGCCGACAAGGTGCCCGTGCTGCGGTCCTACCTGAAGCGCTGGAAGCTCGAGGTCGGCGTGTTCTTCGACGGCGTGTCGGCCGATTCGTCCGACGAGGAGCTGGCGGCCATCGCCCCCCGCCACCCGGTGTTCCGGCTCGAGCCGGCGTGAGCCGGGCCGACGACGTGGTGGCCGCCGCCCGGCTGGTCCTGGAACGCGACGGGGCCGGCGGCCTCACCATGCGCTCGGTGGCCGACGAGCTCGGGATCCGGGCCCCGTCGCTGTACAAGCATGTGGCCGGCAAGGGCGCCATCGAGGTCATGCTGATCGAGGCCGCGCTGCGGGAGATGGGCGAGTCGTTGCACGCAGCCCTGCGGCGCACCGGTCGGGACGGCGCGGTGGTGGCCCTGCTGCTGGCCTACCGCTGCCACGCCCTGGCCCACCCCAACCTGTACCGGCTGGCCACCGCCGGCCCGCTGGCCCGCGGCGAGCTGGAGCCGGGCCTCGAGGCCTGGGCGGGCGAGCCGTTCCTGCTCGTCACCGGGGACGCAAACCGGGCGCAGGCGCTGTGGGCCTTCGCCCACGGCATGGTCATCCTGGAGCTGGACGACCGCTTCCCCGACCCGTCCGAACTGGACCGCACCTGGGCGCGCGGCGCGGTGGCCTTCACCTCCGGTGATGCCGCCTGGGCCTAGGAGCCGTGGTGGAGCGGCCCGCTACGGTGACGCCACCATCAGCGAGACGCCAAGGGAAGGAAGCACATGGACATGACGGTGGCCGGGCCCGACCGGTTCGGTATCTTCCTGGCCCCGTTCCACCCCGTGGGGCAGAACCCCACGCTGGCCCTCCAGCGGGACCTCGAGCTCATCGTCCACCTCGACCGGCTGGGCTTCGACGAAGCCTGGATCGGTGAGCACCACTCGGCGGGCTACGAGATCATCGCCTCGCCCGAGGTGTTCATCGGCGTGGCCGCCGAGCGCACCCGCCGCATCCGGCTGGGAACCGGCGTGTCCTCGCTGCCCTACCACCAGCCGCTGATGCTGGCGGACCGCATGGTGCTGCTCGACCACCTCACCGGCGGCCGGATCATGCTGGGCGTGGGGCCGGGGGCGCTGCCGTCGGACGCGTACATGATGGGCATCGAGGTCGCCCGGCAGCGGGACATGATGGAGGAGTCGCTCGAGGCCATCCTCGCCCTGCTCCGCTCGGACGAGCCGGTGACGCGCGACGCCGGCTGGTTCACGCTGCGCAACGCCCGCCTCCAGCTCCGGCCCTACACCAAGCCCCACTTCGAGGTGGCGGTGGCCGCCCAGGTGTCGCCGGCCGGGCCCCGGGCCGCCGGGCGGTTCGGCTGCGGCATGCTGTCGATCGGCGCCACCAGCGCGGGCGGGTTCGACATCCTCGGCCACCACTGGCAGACGGTGGAGGAGCGGGCGGCCGAGTTCGGCACCACCGCCGACCGGGCCTCGTGGCGCCTGGTGGGCCCCATGCACATCGCCGAGACCCGCGAGCAGGCGGTCGCCGACGTGGCCTTCGGCCTCGAGCAGTGGGTCGACTACTTCCAGCGGGTGGCCGCGCTGCCCCTGGCGCCCGCCACCGACAACCACGGCGACCTGGTGGAGGCGCTCAACGCCTCGGGCTTCGCGGTCATCGGCACGCCCGACGACGCCGTCGCCCAGGTCCGGCGGCTGGCCGAGCAGTCCGGCGGCTACGGCACCTACCTGCTCATGGCGCACGAGTGGGCCGATCGGCCCCAGACGCTGCGGTCCTACGAGCTGTTCTCCCGCTACGTGATGCCCGAGGTGACCGGCCACGCCGCCAGCCTCACCGCCAGCCGCGACTGGGCGGCGGAGAACCGCCCCGAGTTCATCGGGGCGGCCGGGAGCGCGGTCATGTCGGCCATCCAGCAGCACGCCGCCGAGCGGGCGGCCAAGGCGGAGGACTGATGGACTTCACGCCCGACGAGGACCACGAGGCCATCGCCGAGGGCGTGCGCCGGGTGTGCACCGCCTTCGACGACGAGTACTGGGCCGGCTGCGAGGCCGAGCACACCTTCCCGTGGGAGTTCTACCGGCGCATGGCCGAGGGCGGCTGGCTGGGCATCGCCATCCCCGAGGAGTACGGCGGCGGCGGCCGGGGGATCGCCGAGGCGGCCATCGTGCTGCGCGAGGTGGCCCGCAGCGGCGCGGCCATGAACGGCTGCTCCGCCCTGCACCTCACCATCTTCGGGCTCAACCCGGTGGTCCGCTTCGGCAGCGAGAAGCTCAAGCAGGCGTTCCTGCCCCGGGCTGCGGCCGGCGAGCTGCACGTGGCCTTCGGGGTGACCGAGCCGGACGCGGGCACCGACACGTCCCGCATCACCACCCGGGCCGAGCCCGACGGCGAGGGCGGCTACGTGGTGCGGGGCCGCAAGGTGTGGACCTCGAAGGCGCTCGAATCCGAGGTGGTGCTGCTGCTGGTGCGCACGGGCGGCGAGGGCTTCGGCGGCCTGTCACTGCTGCTGGCCGACCTCGATCCCGACTATGTGGACATCCGGCCCATCCCCAAGATGGGCCGCAACGCGGTGGCCTCGTGCGAGGTCGCCTACGACGGGCTGCCGGTGCCCGGCTGGCGGCTGGTGGGGGAGGAGGGCCAGGGCTGGCGCCACCTGCTGCACGGCCTCAACCCCGAGCGCATCCTGCTGGCGGCCGAGGCCACCGGGATCGGCGAGGTGGCCCTGGCGCGGGCCGTCGCGTACGCCCGCGAGCGCGAGGTGTTCGCGCGGCCCATCGGCGCCAACCAGGCCATCGCCCACCCGCTGGCTCAGGCGCACATCCAGCTGGCGGCGGCCTGGCAGCTGGCCCAGCACGCGGCCTGGCGCTACGACCAGGGCCTCGACTGCGGGGAGGCCGCCCAGAGCGCCAAGTACCTGGCCGCCGAGGCCAGCTTCTTTGCGGCCGACCGGGCCGTGCAGACCTTCGGGGGCATGGGCTATGCCACCGAGTACCACGTGGAGCGCTACTTCCGCGAGGCCCGCCTGCAGCGCATCGTGCCGATCAGCCAGGAGATGACGCTCAACTACATCGCCCAGCAGGTCCTCAAGCTGCCCCGCAGCTATTGAGTGGTCTCGGGCTCGACCAGCGCGGTGACGAGCCCCGCGAGCAGGGCGCGGGCGGCGTCGGCGGGTGGAGCGCCCTCCCAGCGGGCGATGGTGTCGTCCCAGCCGCGGGCGGCGTCGTCGAGCGCCTTGCGGAACTCCCGGACCAGCGCGCCGTGCCAGATGAGCAGGGCGACCGCCACCATCAGCCGGCCCCAGGAGCGGCCCCGCCCTCGGGCTTCGCAGTGGACCGTCCAGCGGTTGCCCGGGGACCGCGCCGCCTGGGCGGTCAGCGTCGCCTTCGCCCAGCGGTGCTCGAGGCACGCCTTGACCGCAGGCTCGCCGGCCCACCACTGGTCCAGGTCGACGTGGCCGTCCCACCGGAGGCACCGCAGCTTGGCGAAGGGGCCGGTGAGCTGGACCAGGCCCGACGCGGTGGCGGTCCGGGACCGGGAACCGGGGAGGACCTCGACGGCCGCCGAGACGACGGCGTCGGGTCGTTCGTCGGCGACCGTGAAGGCGATGCGCTCGAGCGGGCGACACTCGTCCACCGTGATCTCCGCTCCGTCCGCGCCCACCCGGTAGCGGGCGCCGGGCATCAGGTGGGTGCCGTCGGTCAGGCGGATGTCGGCCGCGGCCAGGTCCGGCTCGTCGAGATGATGCGTATCGTCGAAGCGGGCGGCCTCGATCTCGGCCACCACCGCGTCGAGGACTTGGTCCGCCCACTCCCGTGACGGCGCGGCCATCGTCACGTCGTGATGCAGGTGAGTCACGAGCAGGCATCGTGCCACGCGCGCCGGCCCCGAACTCGCTCGCCGGACTTCGCGCCGTGCGGCAGGCTGGTCCGACCATGGTCGACGCTCCACCCGCCGAGGCGCCGCTGCCCCGGGAGGTCCGCCGCAACGCCACCGTGCTGGGCGCGGCGGTGGGGGTGTTCGGGCTGTCGTTCGGGGTGCTGGCCACGACTGCGGGGCTGAGCGTGCCCCAGGCGTGTGCGATGTCGCTGCTCGTGTTCACCGGCGCCAGCCAGTTCGCGGCGGTGGGGGTGGTGGCGACCGGCGGGTCCCTGGCGTACGCGCTGGGCTCGGCGCTGCTGCTGGCGGCCCGCAACGCCGCCTACGGCGTCGCCATGGCGCCCACCTTCGCGGGGGCGTCGCTGCGCCGCCGGGTGGTGGCCGCCCAGCTGGTGATCGACGAATCGACGGCCATGGCCACCGCCCAGGAGGGCCGCCGCGCCCGGGAGGAGGCGTTCTGGCTGACCGGCGTGGCCGTGTTCGTGTTCTGGAACACCGGCACCCTGCTGGGGGCAGTGGCCGGCGACGCCATCGGCAACCCCGAGGTGTGGGGCCTGGATGCCGCGTTCCCCGCCGGCTACCTGGCGCTGGCCATGCCCCACCTACGCACCCGCCAGGGTCGGGTAGCGGCCGCGTGCGGCGTAGCCATCGCCCTGGTCCTGGTCCCTCTGGCCCCGGCGGGTGTGCCCATCGTGGCGGCCGCACTGGGCGTGTTCCCCGCCGTGCTGTTCGCGCCGCGGGAGCCCGCGCCGTGAGTTGGATCGCCATCCTGGGACTGGGCCTGGCGGCCTACGCGCTCAAGGCGTTGGGCCTCGTGGTGCTCGGCCCCCGGGCGGTCGAGGGCACGCTGCTGCGCCTGGCCGGGCTGCTGCCGGCTGCGCTGCTCCCCGCGCTGGTGGTGGTGAACACGTTCGCCGGCGACCGCCGGCTGGTGCTCGATGCACGGGCGGTGGGCCTGGCGGTGGCCGCGCTGGCCGTGTGGCGCAAGGCACCGTTCGTGGTGGTGGTGGGCGGCGCGGTCGCCGCCACGGCCCTCACGCGCGCGCTCGCGTAGCGATTCCCCGATTGAGCCGGACGTAGCCGGGTAGCCGCGGGCGGCGGCGGACCCAGACGGCCCGGGAGACGTAGGTGACCACGACCGACCGCCGCCAGCGGCAACAGGTGCGGCGGGCGGCTCGCCTGCGCCTGCGTGAGCAGCAGGATCAGGAGGCGGCGGGCGACCCCAACGGGCGCGACCAGCGCTTCGGTCACTACCGCGAGACCAGGGACCGCGCCCTCCGCAACGAGCTGGTCGAGGACCACCGCTGGCTGGCCCAGCTGTGCGCCCGGCGCTTTGCCCGCAAGGGCGAGCCGATGGAGGACCTGCTGCAGGTGGCGACCGTCGGGGTGTTGAAGGCGGTCGAGCGCTTCGATCCCAGCCATGGCGTGGTGTTCACCACGTTCGCCGTGCCCACGGTGATGGGCGAGCTGCGGCGCCACTTCCGGGACAAGACCTGGTCCGTGCACGTGCCACGGCGGGCCAAGGAGCTGTACCAGTCGGTGAGCGGCGTGGCGGAGGAGCTGAGCCAGACCTTGATGCGCTCCCCGACGGTGTCCGAGATCGCGCAGAGAGCCGGGACGACGGTCGAGGACGCGCTGGAGGCCCTGGAGGTGCGAGCCTCGTACCGGGGTGTGCCGCTGGCGCCCCCGGGCGAGGACGAGCGGTCGGACGGGCCCGGGTTCGGCCAGCCGGACCACGGCTACGACGCCGCGGAAGCTCGCCTGACGGTCGACCGGCTGCTGGACACGCTGCCCGTCCGCGACCGCCGCATCATCGAGCTGCGGTTCATCCAAGGGATGACGCAGTCGGAGATCGCCGGCGAGATCGGTGTCAGCCAGGTGCAGGTGTCGCGGCGGCTGCGGGCGGCGCTCGACCGCATGCGCCGGCCGCTCATCCGCGAGCGTGCCTGAGCGCTCCCGGGAGCCTGTCAGGCTCCGGGTGGTCGATTGCGACGGTCCCGGCATCACCCGCCGGCGGGCGGGCAAGGGCTTCAGCTACCGCGACGAAGGCGGCCGGCGCATCGACGACCCCGACCTGCTCGACCGCATCAAGGCGCTGGCCATCCCGCCGGCCTGGACCGACGTCTGGATCTGCCCCGACCCGCGGGGCCACATCCAGGCCACCGGCACCGATGCCAAGGGCCGCCTCCAATACCGCTACCACGACGAATGGCGGGCCCGCCGGGACCGTGAGAAGCACGATCGCATGCTCGAGCTGGCCCGTGCCCTGCCGCGCCTGCGAGACCGGCTGGCCCGAGATCTCGGGGCCGAGGGCATGGGCCGCGACCGGGTCCTGGCCTGCGGTGTCCGGCTGCTCGAGCTGGGCCTGTTCCGGGTGGGCGGCGAGGCGTATGTCGAGGACGGCAGCTATGGCCTCGCCACCGTGCGCAAGGGCCACGTGCGGGCGATGGGCGACGAGCTGCGCTTCGACTATCCGGCCAAGAGCGGGAAGCGGCGGATCGTCACCATCGGGGATCCCGAGGTGGCCGAAGTGGTCCGGGCGCTCAAGCGTCGCCGCGGCGGGGGCCCGGAGCTGCTGGCCTACAAGGACGAGCGGGGTCGCTGGGTCGACGTGCGCTCGGCCGACCTGAACGATTACCTCCAGGAGGCGCTGGGCCCGGACTTCTCGGCCAAGGACTTCCGCACCTGGGCGGCGACGGTGCTCGCCGCGGTGGCCCTGGCGGCCGAGGAGGCCGACGGGGACGGCGGGACCAGCGAGGCGCAACGCCGGCGGGCTGTCGTCCGGGTGGTGCGGGACGTCGCCGAGCAGCTGGGCAACACTCCCGCGGTGGCGCGCGGCTCCTACGTGGACCCGCGCGTCATCGAGCAGTTCGAGCGGGGCGAGACCGTGGGCGACGCCCTCGGTGACGATCTGGGCGATGTCGACGTGCTGGACGACCAGACCGCGGCGCTCGACGGGATCGCTCCGGAGCTGCTGGCCGAGATCGAGGCGGCGGTGGTGGCGCTCATCGAGCGGGGCAGGCGGAGACGGCGTTGAACACCCGCGGCCCGCACCGCGGCGGCTAGGTCCGGCGCGGTGCGGGCCCGTGGGGGCGAGCAGTGGCCATGGCCTACCCGGCCTCCGCCGGGCGGAACCGCGCGTTCTTCAGTCCGTGAGCGGGGCCAGCGCCTTGGCCACCGGCTCGAGGACGCCCGGGTCGAACGGAGCGTGGAAGTACACGATGCCGAGATCGAGCCCGGCCTCGGCCCACGCCGCGGCGTCGGCCGCCACCGCCGCCGGGTCGACCGGCCGGTTGGGGTCGACCCGCACGTGGGTGGAGGTGACGATCTCGGCCGGGTCGCGGCCCAGGGCGGCGCAGTGCTCGGCCAGCACCCCGCGCAGGCGCGTGAACTCCTCGACCGGGCCCCGCGGGAAGTTCCAGTGCTGCGCCACCCGTGCCACCGTGCGAAGGGTGCGACGCTCGCCGACGCCGCCGATGCAGATCGGCGGGTGGGGCTGCTGGACCGGCTTGGGCTCGCAGTTCGCCCCGGTCAGCGTGAAGTGCTCGCCGTGGTAGTCGAACGTCGGCTGGGTGAGCAGGCCCACGATCACGTCGCAGGCCTCGTCGAAGCGGTCCATGCGCGGGCCCAGCTCCAGCAGGTCCATGCCGTAGGCACCGGCCTCGGCCGTGTTCCAGCCCGCGCCGAGGCCCAGCTCCAGCCGGCCGCCGGAGATGGCATCGACCGTGGCCGCCATGTTGGCCAGCAGCGCGGGGTGGCGGTAGGGGGTGCCGGTGACGAGCACGCCGACCCGGAGGCGCTCGGTGGCCTGGGCGAGCGCGGCGAGGCTGGTCCAGCCCTCCAGGCACGGCTGGCTGCGGTCGCCGTAGATGGGCTCGAAGTGGTCGAAGACCCAGCCCGACTCGAACACCTCGATCTCGTCCGCCGCCCGCCACATGGCGAGCAGGCCGTCCCAGCCCGTCCTCTCGGGCGAGGTCTTGATGGCGAAGCGCATCCGCTTATCCTGTCGCACCGGGGGCGAGGGAGGACACACGATGAGACTGGCGCGAAGGTGCGGGGCGGGCATCGCTCTGGCCGGGCTGATCGTGGCGGGCCTGGGGGCCTGCGGCGGCGGGGACGACGACGACTCGTCGAGCGACACGACCGAGCGCGACCGCGACGAGACCACCGAGACCTCGGCGGCGGAGGACATCGACGTCCAGGCGTTCTGTGACGGCTTCACCGCGGTGGACAAGGCCTTCTTCGAGCTGCCGGACGATCCCGAGGCGCTCAGGGCCTTCGTGGAGGCCAACATCACGCCCCACATCGAGCCGACGATCGCCAACGCGCCCCCGGAGCTGGCGGAGGACGTCCGGGTGATGCTCGACGCTCTCGACGAGGCGCTCGCCAATACCGACTTCTCCGGCTTCGGCTCGCCCGACTTCGTCGCGGCCCAGAGCGCGGTGTACCCCGAGCTGGCCGACACCTGCGGGCTGGGATCGCTCGACGGCATAGCCATCGACTACGGCTTCCAGGGCATCCCGGCCACGCTGCCTGCGGGGACCACGATCGTCACGCTGAACAACCAGAGCTCCGGCGGCGAGTTCCACGAGCTGACCATCGCCCGCATCAACGACGGGGTGACCGACACGGTCGAGCAGATCCTCGCCATGTCCGACACCGACGCCGCGGCGCGGGTCGTCCTCGGGGCCAGTGCGTCGGCCGAGGTGGGGGAGATCGGCGGGGCCACCATCGACCTGGTGCCGGGGCGCTACCTGTACGCCTGCTTCGTCCCCATGGGCAGCGTCGGCGCCCAGGAGGGCACCGGCGACCCCCACTACACGGCCGGCATGTTCGGCGAGTTCACGGTGACGTGAGCCAGCGGCTCAGCCCGAGCGGGCGAAGCGCCCGACGCGCACGACGTAGCCGGCCTTCTCCAAGGCGGCGACGACCCGCTCGGCGTGGGTCAGGTCCAGCGTCTCCACCGTGACCTCCACCACCGCGGAGCGGGCCGAGAGGTCCACGAACAACCGCTGGTGCAGGATCTCGACGATGTTGGCGCCCTGGTCACCTAGGAGGGTGGTGAGGTCGCCCATGCTCCCGGGCACGTCGGGCACCTCGACGTGCAGCCGGGTCAGGCGCCCGTGCCGGATGAGCCCCCGCATGATCACCGAGGCCAGCAGCCGCGGGTCGACGTTGCCGCCGGTGAGCACCACGCCCACCTTCTTGCCGGCGAAGCGCTCGCGGTGCCCGACCAGCGCGGCCACGCCCGCGGCGCCCGCCCCCTCGACCACGACCTTCTCGATCTCCAGCAGGAGGTTCATGGCCTCCTCGACGTCCTCCTCGCTGACCGTGAGGATGTCGTCGACCAGCGCGGTGACGATGCGGCCGGTGAGGCGGCCGGCCCGGGCCACGGCGATGCCCTCGGCGATGGTGGGCCCACCGCAGTCGGGCTCCTCACCGGCGACACACGCGGCCATCGAGGCGTAGCGCTCGGTCTCCACCCCGACCAGCTCGACGCCGGGGGCCAGGTGGCGGGCGGCCACGGCCATGCCGGCCAGCAGCCCGCCCCCGCCCACCGGGACCAGCAGCACGTCGAGGTCGGGGTCGTCGGCGAGCATCTCCAGCGCGCAGGTGCCCTGGCCGGCGATGACGTCCGGATCGTCGTACGGGTGGACGTAGGTGCGGCCCTCGGTCCGGGCCAGCCGCAGCGCCTCCGTCTCGGCCGCGGCCAGGTCCTCGCCCAGCAGGACCACCGTCGCGCCCAGCTCGCGGGTGCGCTGCACCTTCACGAACGGCGTGGCCCGGGGCATGACGATGGTGGCGTCGATGCCGAGCCGGGTGGCGTGGTACGCGACGGCCTGGGCGTGGTTCCCGGCCGACATGGCCACCACGCCCCGGCTGCGCTCGTCCTCGTCCAGCAGCAGCAGCTTGTTGAGCGCGCCCCGCTCCTTGAACGCGGCGACGAACTGGAGGTTCTCGAACTTGACCACCACCGTGCACCCCAGCACCTGGGACAGCGTGCGGGAGTGGGTGCTGGGGGTGCGTTCCACGGCCCCGGTGATGCGCTTGGCCGCG
>DASRJN010000687.1:0-7752 GCA_035649455.1 Acidimicrobiales bacterium | reverse complement strand
GAGCTTCACTGACGCAATCCATGAATGCTCCAAACTCAGGCGGCGCGGGCGAACGCTTCGCGCGGCTGCTTGATGAACAGGCGGCCCGTGAAATCGATGGGGCGCAATTCGGCGTCGATGCCGTAGCGGATGAAATACTCGTCGACGGCCTTGCGCGCGCCCTGCCAGTGGCCGTAATCGTCGACGATCAGCACGCCGCCAGGGACGATCAGCGGGAACAGGTGGACCAGCTCGTGGCGCGTCGACTCGTACCAGTCGGTGTCGAGCCGCAGCAGAGCGATCTTCGAAGGCAGGGTGGCGGGGATGGTCTCCTCCACCTTGCCCTTGACGAGCTCGACCCGGCCGGGATCGAGCCCGCAGGTCATCAGGTTGTGCCGGACCTCCTCGAGCGAGGCCTCGGCCCAGATGGGGTCGTCCTTGTCGTGCGTGCGCAGCAGCTCCTCCGCCGAGCGCCCGCTGGGGTCGAGGTCGCGCTCGGTCGGCTCGCTCATGCCCTCGTAGGTGTCGTACAGGTAGAGCCGCCGGTCGGCGTCGCCCGCGGCGGCCAGAGCCTTGGCCATCACCATGGAGCTGCCGCCCCGCCACACCCCGCACTCCACGAGGTCGCCGGGGACGCCGCGGTCGAGCACGTGGCGCACGGCCTGGTGCAGGGCGTACATCCGGCTCATCGAGGTCATCGTGTAGTCGCGGCAGGCTTCGTACACCTGCCGGAACTCCTCGTCGGCCCGCATGTCGTTGGTCCGGGCCTCGTGGAGGAACCCGGCATGACGGGAGACGCGGGCCCAGGCCTTCTGCGCCTGCCGTTTCAGCATCGACATGGTCACTCCACTCCAAGCTGCGAGTAGACCGAGGTGATCCACTCGTCGGGGGTCGGGTTGAACACCGGGTCGCGCTCGGCACTGAACTCGCCCTGGTCGAGCGCGTCGTGTACGCCCGCCCTGATGCTGGCGAGGTCCCGGTCGACGAAGTGCAGCCCGGGGATCGACCGGTACCGCCGGTAGCCGTCCTCGTAGCTCGACACGACCGGTGTGCCGGTGGCGAGCGCCTCCCGCACCACCAGGGGGAAGCCCTCCCGGCCCGGGACGGTCGGCGCCACGACGACATCGGCTGCGTGGTAGAGCGCCAGCACGCCCTCGGCATCGGTGGGCGGCAGCACCGTCACGCCCGGCGGAACGGTGCCGAGCACCCGGTGGTCGCCGGGGCCGCAGATCACCACCTTGAGGGCGGGATCGTCGCCGAGCGCGGCGACGAGGTCGGCGCCCTTGTCCGGGTTGAGCCGGCCGGCGTAGACGACCAGCGGCGTGGCGTCCTCGACTCCGAGGCCCTCCCGCGCCTTGGCCCGCACCCCGGTCGCCGGTCGCTGGAACAGAGGTCGCACCGGATAGGGGATGAACCGGGCATCGGGATGGTGGGGACGGGCCAGGCGCACCAGGTCGTCGAGGATGCGGTCGTTGTAGGCGATGACCCGGTCGGCGAGATAGCAGCAGGTCCGGCCGATGGTCTGGGCGGCCGACCTCGCGGCCGCCGTCGCCGCCCGGCTGTGGTAGCGCTGGATCGCCCCATGGTCGGTGAGGATGCGAGGCACACCCGCGGCGCGGGCCACGGCGAAGGCTGCCGCAGTCGTCTCGAAGATGAAGCCGTGGGCGTGGACGACGTCGGCCTGCGCGATCTCGCGCCGCAGCGTCTTCGGGAGCGCGGGGCCGAACAGCGGGTAGGCCAGGTGGGCCCGCCGCTCGATCACGTGCCAGGCCGGGACGTTCACCCGCCGGGCACCGGCCGGCAGGTCGAGGACGTCGGACGCGCCCTTGCCGTCACTCGTCACGTGGACCACGGAGTGCCCGGCGTCGACCAGCGCGTTGATCTCCTGCTCGACGATCACCTCGACGCCCCCGACGTGGGGGAGGCCGTGGTGGCTCACGAGCACGACCCGCATCACGCCACCTTCCCGGGGTCACAGCGGTACCACCCACAGGTCACCACGAAGGGACGGATCAGGTACGGGACGAGGTCGGCGACCGTGCGGGCCGGCCGGGTGTGCTCGGTCGTCTCCGTGGAGGTGGCCGAGGCCGCCCGGTAGTTGCCGACCGCCGAGCGGGTGCTGTGCACCGCCCGCGACACCGCGTAGCGGGGCAGCCGGCCGGCGCGCACCTCCGCGCTCGACACCTCGACCAGCGGCGCCACCAGCCGGGCGAGGTCCCCGGTCGACGGCCGGAACATGGTGTCGATGGGGTCGGGGTGGTAGGGGAACGAGCGCGGGACGGTCACGATCATGTGCCCGCCGGTCTCGTCGACCAGGCGGGCGAGCGAGGCGGCCATCAGGTAGGGATCGGGCACGTGCTCCAGCACGTTGCAGCACAGGATCGAGCGGATCCCGTGCGACAGCATCAGGTCCGTGCGGAACGCCTCGTCGGTGAGGTCGCCCGAGACGTCGATGCCGTTCCCCTCACGCAGGTCGGTGTGGACCACCTTCCGCCCCGCGGCGCGCAGCGGCGCGAACACCTGCGACTCGATCGCCGGCTGATCGCGCTCGCGGAACTCGCGGGTCTGGCTCCCGACGTTCAGCAGGGGGAACGCGTCGGCGGGCAGTGCCGTGACGACCCGGGCGACCCACTTCGCCTCCGCGGTAAGCATCGATCGATCATCTCCTTCGGCGCCTCTCGGGACGCGCCACTGCGTCTCGCTCGTCGTGCGGGCCCGTCCCCACGGAGGCGCCGCGTGATGCCGGGCTCCAGGCCGGCGTGGAGCCTAGCCCGTCCCGGTCGCGGCCCCGGGAACCCGGGGTGTGGCCCCGGGGTCTTCTACCACCGCCGTCAGTGAGTGTGGCAGCCTCGCGACATCGCCTTCCGTACTCTCGGTGCCGACAGGCGCCGGGTGCCGCGGGCTACTACAGTCCCCTCGGCCGTTGTGAGCGGCCGCTGGGGAACGAGCGACCCGAGGGCACGATCGTCGGCCGCGAGCAGGCACGAGATGAGCACCACCCATCCGACCAGGACTGAGCCGCCCGAGGATCCGGAGCTCGACGCGCCCGGTGGGGCCCCGGCCGCCGAGGACGCGCCCCGCACTCCACGGCCCCGCCGCTCGGGGTTGCTCGCCGTCCTCGGGTTCCTGGTCCTGGCGTTGGGGCTCGTGGGCCTGCACGTCCGCGAGTACCGCCTCGTCTCACCGATCGACGAGATGCAGCACATCGACTACGCGCTCAAGATCCGCGAGGGCGAGCTGGTGCGCCAGGGCGACCGGGTCGACGAGGAGGCCATGCGCGAGGTGGCCTGCCGCGGCGTCGACGCCGCGGTGGTGGTCCCGTCCTGCGAGGCGCGCTCCTACCGGCCGCCCCAGTTCCCGGAGCAGGGCTTCAACACCGCCTACGCCCACCCGCCCGGTTACTACTTCGTGTCGGGGATCGGCGGCTTCGTGTTCCAGGTGCTCCCGGGCGTCGGCCCGGTCACCGGCGTGCGGCTCATGGGTGCGGCCTGGCTCGGCGGCGGGTTGGTCGCGTTGTGGTACGCGCTGGGCGAGTTGCGCATCCGTCCGCGAGCGCGGGTGCCGGTGCTCCTGCTGGTGGCCAGCGCCCCGACGGTGCTGCACGCCTCCGCCACCGTGAACCCGGACGCCACCTCGATCACCATCGGGGCGGTGACGCTCCTGGTCGTGCTGCGTTGGGAGGCCGGCCGCGCCTCGCCATGGCTCCTGGCAGCCGTGGCCGCCGCGGCCATGTTCACCAAGGCCACCAACCTCATGGGCGTCGCCGCAGCCGCGCTCTACATCCTGTTCCGCTGGGTGCAGGCCCGCCGCGGTGAGGTCGAGGCCGCGGGCCCCGTCGAGCCCAGGTCGGCTGCCGCGGGAACGAGCCCCCGGCTGGCGACGCGGCCCGTGGTCGCGGTGCTGGTCATGGCGGCGGTCGCCGGTGCGGTGACCGCCGGTACCTGGGCGGTGGCCACCGCGGCGATGGCGCGGATGGACCAGTCGGAGATCCCGATGGCCCAGCGCTTCCACGTCGACAGCCTCACCCTGGACCAGGTAGTCGACAGCGTCCCGACGGCTCTCTCCCCGCTGCGCGACCCGTACCTGCCGGCGGTGATCGATGGCCCCTTCCTGCGCGTCGCCGACTCGTTGGTCGACAAGCTGCTCGTCGCCGGGTTGGTGGCGGCTCTGCTGATGTCGGTCGCCGGGTCCCGCCAGCGGGCCCTCGCCGGCGCCACGCTGGTCTGCCTGCTCGCCCTGGGCCCGTTCTTCGTGGTGTTCGACTTCTACGCGACCCACGGCTACTTCGTCGTGCCCCCGCGCTACGGCCTGGTCCTCGTGCCGTTCATGGGCGCCGCGGTCGCGGCCGCCTGCGAGCGAACGCGTCTCGGCCTGGCCGTGCTGTGGGGCGTCGCCGGGCTCTCGCTGACCACGATGGTCGCAGCCCTCGCGTGAGGTGTCCGATGACACAGGCCCCGTGCCGCTCCACCTAGACTTTTCACGTCGCATGCTGACACTCGTCATCATCCCCGCATACAACGAGGAAGAGGCCCTGCCGGCCACCCTCAAGGAGCTGCGGACCCTCCATCCCGAGCTCCACGTGCTGGTCGTCTCGGACGGTTCGATCGACGCCACGGCCTCGGTGGCCCGCGCCGCCGGCGCGGCGGTTGTCGAGCTGCCGTACAACCTCGGCATCGGAGGCGCCCTCCGCACCGGGTTCCTCTACGCGGTGCGCGAGGGCTACGACGCCGCCGTCCAGTTCGACGCCGATGGCCAGCATGATCCACGCCACATCGCCACCCTGCTGGCGGCCCTCGAAGGCGGGGCCGACATGGCGATCGGCAACCGCTTCGCGTCGACGTCGGCCAGCTACGACGTCAGCGGAACGCGGCGGGGCGCGATGCGCGTCCTGCAGGTCGCGGTGCGCCTGCTGGCCGGCCGCCGGTTCTCCGACACCAGCTCGGGCTTCCGTGGCTTCAGCCGCAGCGTGCTGGTGTTCTTCTCGCGCAACTACCCGAGCGAGTACATGGAGTCGGTCGAGTCCCTGATCCTGGCCACCTTCGAGGGGTTCAACGTGGTCGAGGTCCCGGTCGACATGCGCCAGCGCTCGGGGGGCGTGCCGAGCTCCCGCAAACTCAAGCTCGCCTACCACTACATGCGGCTGCTGCTCGTGCTCGGTGCCGGCGCCAGCCGCCGCCGGCGGGCACCGAAGTTGGCGGCACCATGACCGGTCGCGCCCATCTCGTCCTCGTCCTGCTCACGCTGAGCATGCTCGGTTTCGTGCTGCACCTCGTGCGCTCGGGCCGGCTGCGGGCGAAGTACGCGCTGCTCTGGAGCACCGTCGGCCTCGGTCTCGTCGTGCTGGCGGCGTTCCCGGGCCTGCTCGACCACACCGCGTCCTGGCTGGGGATCTACTACCCGCCGGCCGCGTTCCTGACCGCAGCCGTGGCGTTCCTGTTCGTCCTCACGGTCCACTTCTCATGGGAGCTCTCCCGGCTGGAGGAGCGCACCCGCACGCTGGCCGAGGAGCTCGCGCTGCTTCGCAAGAAGGTCCGGGACCGCGAGGAGCGCGACGGCGCCGAGTCCCCCGTCCCCGACGAGCCGGCCGACGTCTGAGCGCGCGGGCACCGCGGACCTTCCGCCATGATCATCACCAGAACACCCTTGCGGATCTCGATCGGGGGCGGGGGGACCGACCTGCCGTCGTACTACCGGCGCCGGGGCGGCTACGTCATCTCCGCCGCCATCAACCGCTACATCTACATCGCCATCAACGACACGTTCACCGACGACCTGGTGATCAAGTACTCGTCGCTGGAGCGGGTCGACAACGTGGAGGAGATCTCCCACCCCCTGGTCCGGGAGGCCCTGCTGCTGCACCCCATCGGCCGGGCCAAGGAGATCGTGAGCATCGCCGACATACCGGCGGGAACCGGGCTGGGCTCGTCCGGCACCTTCGCCGTGGGCCTGTTGCGGGCGCTGTACGCGTACAAGCGCACCCACGTGACGGCCGGGGCGCTGGCGGAGGAGGCGTGCCACATCGAGATCGACATCCTCGGTGAGCCCGTCGGCAAGCAGGACCAGTACATCGCGGCCCACGGCGGGCTGTCGTGCTTCGAGATCGCGCGCGACGGCCGGGTGCGCGTGTCGCCCCTGCCCATCTCCGTCGACACGCTGCGGGACCTGGAGGAGCACCTGCTCCTGTTCTTCACCGGCTACTCCCGCCGGGCCGGCCAGATCCTCCAGCATCAGCAGACGCGCTCGGAGGAGGGCGACGACGCCATGCTCCGCCGCCTCGCCGAGACCGAGGCCATCGGCCGCCGCATCGGCGCCGCCCTGGAGCAGGGCGACACGACCGCGTTCGGCACCCTCATGCACGAGCACTGGCTGACCAAGCGTGAGCGGTCGCCCCACATGTCGAACGGCGACATCGACCGCTGGTACCAGGCGGGGATCGACAACGGGGCGGTGGGCGGCAAGCTGGTGGGCGCCGGTGCCGGCGGCTTCCTGATGTTCTACGCCAAGGACAGCGCCCGGCTGCGGCAGACGATGGCGGCCGAGGGGTTGGCCGAGGTCCGGTTCTTCTTCGACCACGACGGCAGCACCGTGGTCACGCGGGACTGACGCCGGCGTGCAGGTTCTCGTGCTGGCCGGTGGCCTCGGCACCCGGCTGCGGCCCCGCACGGAGACCCTGCCCAAGGCCCTCGTGCCCGTGGCCGGGCGGCCCTTCGCCGAGCGCCAGGTCGAGCTGCTGGCCTCGCACGGCGTCGACGACATCGTGTTCGCCATCGCCTATCTCGGCCCCATGGTCCGGGACGTGCTGGGTGACGGTCGCCGCTGGGGGGTGCGCATCCGTTACGTGGACGAGGGCGACCAGCGACGCGGCACCGGCGGTGCCACGCGCCTGTTCACCGACTCGGGACTGGCGGACGACGACTTCGCCATCCTCTACGGGGACTCGTACCTGCCGATCGACTACCACGCCGTGTGGGACGCGCACGCTCGTTGCGGGCTCCCCGCGCTGATGACCGTGATCCGCAACGACGACCGGTGGGACAGCAGCAACGCTTCGCTCGACGGCGAAGGGCGAGTGCACTACCACAAGGGAGCGGGCAAAGACGAGGGTTTGACCTACATCGACTATGGTCTAACGGTTGTCTCCGCCAGTCTCGTGTCCGAGCGCATACCCCGTTCCACCGTGAGCGATCTGGCAGAGCTGTTCACTGACCTGGGGGAAGTCGGGATGCTGGCGGGTTTCGAGGTCTTCGAGCGCTTCTATGAGGTGGGCTCGGAGGCCGGGATCGCGGACCTGGAGGACGAGCTGGCCCGCCGCACCGGAGCGTCCCCGCCGTGACCGATCTCGACGTCCAACCGGTGGTCGAGGGTGACGTGCAGCTCCTCGTCCCCGAGGGCGACGAGCCGGATCCCGAGGTCTCCATCGTCATCCCCGCGCTCAATGAGGAGCTGACGATCGAGGACTTCGTGGCCTGGTGCCACGAGGGCCTATGCGGCGCGGGGGTAAAAGGAGAGGTCCTCATCGTCGACAGCTCCAATGACGCCACCAGCGAACTGGCGCTGGCCGCGGGCGCCCGCGTGCTGCGCACGCCGAAGCGGGGCCTGGGGCGCGCGTACATCGACGCCCTGCCCTATGTACGGGGCCGCTACGTCGTGATGGGCGACGCCGACTGCACCTACGACTTCCGCCAGCTGCGCGAGTTCGTCGAGCGGTTCCACGAGGGCTACGAGTTCGTGATGGGCTCCCGCTGGAAGGGGTCGATCGAGCCGGGCTCGATG
>DASRJN010000686.1:0-7751 GCA_035649455.1 Acidimicrobiales bacterium | reverse complement strand
TGGATCGCCCTGGCCGCCTACGCCCGCACCGGCCGCGAGGCCATCACGCTCGCCGGGCAGACCCAGCCTGATGTCATCCTGCTGGATCTTCGCCTCCCCGACATGCTCGGCCCGGAGGTGATCAGCGGGATCCACCGAGTCGCCAGCGGGGCGCGGATCATCTTGTTCACGGCCTATCCCGATCATGCCGCCGTGGAGCCCGCGCTGGCCGCCGGCGCCAAGGCCGTCGTGCTCAAGGACGCGGATCGGGCCCACCTCGTCGACACCATCCGCCGGGTCGCCACCGACGAGCCCCTGGCGGGCACGACCCCGGGCTCTCCGGAGATCAGCCAACAGCTCAGCCGCAACCTGCGGCGCTACGCCCTCACCCGGCGCGAGTACGACATCCTGAGGCACATCTCCATGGGGGAGACCAACCCCGAGATCGCCGAAGCGCTCGGCCTCACCCGGAATACCGTGAAGACGTACGTGCAGAGCGCCCTGACCAAGCTGGGAGCGCGCAACCGCATCGAGGCGCTGAACCGGCTCAACGAGCTCGGGCTCCTGTGATCGAGTGGTGTCGAGAGGTCCTGGGTACCAGGGGCAAAGGCGATGAGTCAGGCGGCGCGGATGTGGTCGCGGACGACGTCCCTGTATGCCTGCCAGGCACCGAGTTCGAGGGAGGGGACCAGGAGGTCCGAGGGGACGCCGCGATCGTCGGCCACGGGGCCGCCGAATCCTGCCGCGTCGAGCGTCCCGTTGAGTCTCTCGGTGGCCTCGGCGACATCGGTCCCGGCTGCCAGGTCGGCGAACACCGGTCGGGCCTCGGTCACCGGAGCGTAGGCGGCTTCGATCTCGTCCTGTGTGGCCGGCTCACCGCCGCTGCCGGCTCGGGTGACCAGGGCGACCAGTTGCTCGATCCGCTCGATCTGACGGGACACTTCGGCGTGGATCTCGGCCAGCGGTGCCATCCCCGGGTCGTCGATGGCGGCGGCGAGCCGGTCCTCCAGGTCGAGCAAGGGTGCCACCAGCCCGTCGAAGCGGCCGGCTAGCACGCCGCCGTCGTGGTAACTGCCGCCTGCGGTCGGCAACGCCAGGACCCGCTCGTTGCGCACGATCGCGAGGTCGCCTCCGAGCTCGGTGTAGGCCATCTGCAGCTCGAGCCCCGCGGTCGGATCGGCCTCCTCCAGCTCTTCCAACTCGTCGCCCAGCGCGCCCATTGCCTGCTCGGTGGCGCGGACGGCCTGCCCGAAGCTCGGTGCGTCCGGGGTGTCGGGGTCGCCGAGCAGGGCCGACTGGGTGACCACGCGCTCTTCCTGCAAGGCGGCGACCACATCGCCCAAGGCCACCAGAATGTCGATGCTCGCCTGATCGGCGGCGTCGCGCACCGGCGCATCGTCGGCTGCGCCGTCGCCGCCGGCGCAGCCGCCCACGACCAACCCGGCCGCGACACCTCGCGCGACCAACGGTCGCCACCGCGCTTGCCCCGAGCCCCGGCGTCGCGACCGTCGCCCGGCTGTCGTGCTCCCCCATCCCATGCCAGGAGGTTGTCAGGTCGGGAACGCGATGCGCGTTCAGCTCCGGGACATCCGCGAGGTGCGGCGCGTACGGTGGTCCGCCGGGGCTGCGAGCAGGGACTCTGGGGTATTCGCAACAGCCCGGTGCACTCGTGCGTGTAGGACGCGATGAACGCCATGCCGAAGGCTCAGCCCATGGACCTCCCGGCACCAGCCGCCTGGGACACCGACCTCGTCGAGGTCTACCGCCTGCACTACGGCAGGCTGGTCCGCCTCGCCTACCTGCTCACCGGCCAGAACGCGGTCGCCGAAGAGATCGTGCAGGACAGCTTCGTCGCGTCGCACCGTCTCGACCGCCGGCTCCGGGACCCTTACCCCTATGTGCGGCGCGCGGTGGTCAACCGCTGCCGCTCCTGGGGGCGCAGGTACAGCCTGGAGCGCGAACATCGGCCGCGCCCGCCGGATCCCGCCGAGCTGGCGGTCGACGAGATGTGGGACAGCCTGATGGCGTTGACCGACCGGCAGCGCACCGCCATCGTCCTGCGGTTCTACGAGGACCTGCCCGACGACCGCATCGCCGAGATCCTCGGCTGCCGGCAGTCCACCGTGCGCAGTGCGATCCACCGCGGGCTCCTGACGTTGCGCCGGGTGATCCACCTGTGAGCCGGCAGCCCGTCCACCGCCCCGCGTACCCCGACATTCGCCGCCAGGAGCGCCCTCCGATGACCCTGCTCGATGACCACCGACGACCCGAGGCCGAGACCGCCGTGCGCACCATGCTGCACCGCCTGGCTGCGGACGCGACCCCCCGCCCGCCCGCGTGGGAGCATCTCATCGGGCGGGAGGAGGCCGAGGTCCTGCCCCTCGCCGGGTCCCGGCCGGTCGCCGTGGCGGCGGTCCCGCGCCGTCGTCTCGACCGCCTTTCCTGGACGAGCCGGGCGGCCGCCGGTGTGCTGGTGCTCGCCGCCGCCGGCGCCCTGGTCGCCAGCCGCGCCGATTCCGGTCCCACCGAGCGTCCGTCCCCCCAGACGATCAGCGCCATCTCGCCCGGCGATCCCGCCTTCGACGCCGGCGCGGCCCCGGAGGTGTGGGCCACCGGCCAGACCGACCCGGTGGAGGCCACCCTGGCCTACCTCGCCGCCATGGGTGTCCCCACGAGCGCCGCGCCTCCCGTGGTCGCCCTGCAGGGCGCCGCCGACACGACCGCCGTCGTCGACTGGTCGTTCGGGACCGCGGCGGACGCCTCCGGCGGCACCGTCTACCTGCGGTGGTCGTCGGCTGCGGGAACGCCTCCGAGCTGGACGGTCGTCGGGTCCTCCGCCTCCGACATCGCCCTCAGCGAGGTGCGCTACGACGGATCCCGACTGTCGTTCACGGTGGCACGGAGCGGCTCGGCGCGACAGGATGCTCGGACCGTGGCCGGGCCCGAGCAGGTGGCGGTGGGCGCCTGGGTCGACGGCCAACCCGTGTCGCTGGGAGGCGAGCCAGTCGCCTGGGCCGGCTCGAGTGACGTCTCGCTCGGTGAGCTCGTCGAGCTCGGGGCGGGCGCCGGAGCGGCCACGACCCTCGGGTTGCCCGTCGATGCCGACGACATCGTCACCCTCCGGGTGGTCCGCGTGCTCGACGGCACGGTCCGGTCGCTGACGCAGATGGCCGTGGCGCTCCCCGACGCGGTCCCCGCCGCGGTGGCGGCTGCCCCGCCCGTCGCGGCCGGCGGCCAGGCGGACGCCGGCGTCGCCGGCAACACGGGCGCCGCCGGCCACACCGGCGCCGCGGGAGCCGAGGGCGAGGCCGGCGGGTCGGGTGGCATCCAGCTGGCGCCCGGCGAGGTCCTGCCCCCGCTCCCGGCGCTCCCGCCGCTGCCGGTGCCGCTCCCCAGCCTCCCCGACCCGGGAGCCCCGCCGCTGACCCTCCCACCGCCGCCCACCATCCCAGGCCTGGGGTAGGCCTCCGGCACCTGCCGTGAAGGCACTGCGTCTGTCGCCCCAACCTCTGCCAACCCCAGGCGACGGAGGCAGGCAAACCCCACGTGGTAGCCCCGGTCAGCGAGAATCCCCCGGCGATCTCCCAGCACCGCCGGTGGGCCATCCCGCAGACCGGGGCTGCCGCATTCATGTCGTGGCTGCCCAGCCTCAGCGGCCGGACCGAGAGGGCTAAAGTCACGCGACGGTCGATGTGGTGCAAGCGCGTCCCGATGGGCGAGGGAGGCGATCATGGCCGAGTCGGCACCACCGTCATCGGACGGCGAGCCAGAGGGACACCCTCCGGCCCAGCCCGCTACACCGCCAGCGGCCGCCGCCACACCGGTGAAGCTGCGACCGTCCCGCGCGTGGTACTGGGTGGCCTTGGTGGTGTTCCTGGCGGGGGTGGGCTGGCTGGGAGGGCGGCTGTACATGCTCGCCCAGCAGGTCGACTCGTTCCAGCGCGTGGCCGCCCCGGGGTCGGGCGAGGTCAGCCTCGATCACAGCGGGGGCTACGTGATCTATTACGAAGGGCCGGGCGCGGCCGACGGGAATGTCCCCGCCTTCGACGTCAACGTGACGGCGCGCTCGCAATCCTCTGCGCCGATGAGCCTCGAGGCGTATACGGGTTCGCTCACCTACAGCTTCGGCTCCCGGGAAGGGCGCGCGGTCCTCACTCTGCAGGTGGCCGGCCCCGGCAGGGTCCTGATCGAGGTGACCGATGGGGTTGCGACGCCAGGTGACGGCTCTGTGGCGATCGGCTCCAGCATCGCAGGAGGCATAGTCGGCATCGTTGTGCCCGCGGCTGTGCTCATGCTTGCGGGGGTCGGTGGCGCCATCGCGGTCGCCATCATCCGGCACCGACGTAGGCGGGTCTTGCGCGCAAGCGGGAACCTTTGACTCGGACTTGGTTCCACCCGCCGCGCCCGCCTCGGGTGGCGCTCATCCAGTTCCAGGGGCCAAACCTGAGCGCGCCTCCCGGACTGGACAGCGCAGGAGCGATCACCGTCCCGCGAGCTCGGCAACGATCGGCGCCGCGTCACGCAGGTACTGCTCGTAGACCACCCAGTGGGAAACGCCGAAGCGTTCGCGGTGGCTGTGGAGGGATTCGAGGATCGCCTGCGTAGATCCCACCCAGGTTCTCGGGTCCGCAGCCACCTGCTCCGGGGGGAGACCCGTCGACTCGGCCAACCGGGCCAGCGCGGCCCGCCTTCGGGCCGTCACCATGAGCGGGGGGTTCACTTCCATGCTGATCTCGATGTCGTTGAACCTTCCGCCAGCACCCGCACGGATCCAGCCGATCTGATCGGCGACCGCCTCGTCGGGTCGCTTCCGTGGAGGTCTCCCACCGAAGGGGACCGTCGAGAAGCTGCGGTTCACGCTCACCATGTCCGCCTTCTCGCCGGCGAACGTCAGCATCTTGCGCTCAGCCGCGCCGATCAGGAGCGGCGGGTGGGGCTTCTGGACGGGCTCCGGCGCGCCGAGCAGGTCCTTCGAGGTGTAGTGCCGACCCTCATAGGTGACCGGGGCACCCGAGAAGATCCTCTGCACCAGGTCCACTGCTTCGATCATGCGATCCACCCGTACCGCGGGGCGGTCGAAGGGCAGCCCGATCGACCGGTAGTCCGGTCGGAACCAGCCTGCTCCCATCCCCCAGTCCAGCCGCCCCGCCGAGAGGACGTCGAGGGTGGCGAGCTCCTTGGCGAGGACCGCCGGGTTCCTCAGATCGTTGTTGGCGACGAGCATCCCCACCCGAAGCGTCTTCGTGTGAGCGGCCGCGGCCCCGAGCGCCGCGAGGGGACCCATCTGGGCGGTGCACGTGTCGGGGATGTACAGCGCGGAGTAGCCGAGCTCCTCCACCTCGCGGCACAACCCTCGCCAGGACTGGGCGTCGTGCAGGCGGGCGGCCACGACCGCGAAGCGAAACGGCCTCGGCACCGGTCGGATGCTAGGCGCGGCCCCCGAACTGGCCGGCGCTCACTTCCCTCTCGCTGGTTCGGGGACGCCCCGGCGGCGGGTGGGATTGGCGATCTCCTCGGCCACCTCGTCGAAGCACTCGGCAGCCCGCTCGAGGACCGTGTCGACCTGCTCGTCCGTCATGGCGGCACACAGGTACCAGGGTTGGGTGGGGTGGACGAGCACGCCGCGCCGGACCATCGCCGCCGACCAGACGTGACTGAGGTACCGGCCCCGGCCATCGCCCTCGATGTCGATCAGGGCCATGGTGGGAAACCCTTTCACCTCGACAGTCAGATCCGCGGTCGCCGCGGCCTCGACGAGGCCGGTGGCGAGCCGGCCTCCGACGGCCATCATCCTCTCGAAGGAGCCTTCGATGTCGAAGGCGCGAAACGTGCCCAGGCACGCAGCCTGCGCGACTGCGCTCGCGAAGAAGGTGCCCAGGTATCCGACCTGATCCGCCGCGACACGCAGCTCGGCCGAACCACCGCAAACCGACAGCGAGCGACCGTTCGCGAGCGCCTTGCCGAAGCACACCAGATCCGGGTCGAGACCGATCTCGGCGTGCGAGCTACCGCTGGGGTGCATCCGCATGCCGGCGCGGACGTCGTCGAGCACCACAGCCGCGCCGGATCGGCGGGCCTCACTACGGATCGCCTTCAGAAACGAGTCGGTGGGGAGCGCTGGCGTCTCGAAGTAGCCCTGATGGAACGGGGTGAGCATGATGGCCGCAACATCTCCGTCGGCGGCATCGACCGCGGCGCGGAGGCTCTCGGCATCGTTGTAGACGAACCGTGAGGTGAGGCTGCGGTGAGGCGCAGGAACACCTGCCTCGAAGATCGTGCCCCAGTCGTGCGCAGTGTGGTACGAGGCCTCGGCGATGAGCACTCTCGAGCGACCCGTGGCCAATCGAGCCACACGCAGGGCATAGCTCGTCGCATCGGAGCCGTTCTTTCCGACGAAGACCCAGTCGACGGGCTCGAACCGGGCGCAGAGGAACTCGGCCAGCTCGACCGCCACCGGACCCTGTGCCCCCATGCTGTCTCCGAGCAATCGTTGGCGCGTGGCAGCCTGCTCCACCCGCGGATGGCGGTGACCCAGGAGATTCGGCCCGTAGGAGCCCATCAGGTCGATGTAGCTCCTGCCGTCGACGTCGGTGATCGTGGCGCCCTCACCGCTGTCCACATACCAGGGGAACTCGGACAGGAAGCGGTACAGGAGCAGGCGCTTCCTTCCCGCCGCCCCGGCGATCACCCGCTCTGCCCTCGCCTGGAGGCTCGCCGCAGTGGTGGTCGGCTGCCAGGCCGGCCCAGCCGACTGCGCAGCCCCCGTCGGCACGGAGTCCTCAGCCATCCGCCGATGGTACCGACCCCGTTTGGGGTGTAGACGCGTGGACGCGGAAACGCTCGGGGGCTAGCGTCGCAGCGTGGATGGCGATGGGGGGCCGACCCACGCTGAGGCCTTTCAGCGAGATGGCCACGCCATGCTGCGGGGGGCCTTGGGCGACCTCGGGCTGCGACGCTGCCGGATCGCGGCGCGGGCCGAGATCGAACGGGCTCGGGCGGAATCGCCCGAGGCGCCTCGGCAACGGCCGGTGGACTACTTCACGGCCATCAACCTGTGCGAGCGGAACCCGGTGTTTCGCGACGTGGTGTGCTCACCCCGGCTCGCGCAGCTGGCCGCGGCGGCGCTCGGGGTGGAGCGGGTTCGTCTGCTGTACGACCAGCTGTTCGCGAAACCACCGGGCGGGAGCCTCACCATGTGGCACCAAGACCAGGTCTACCTGCCGATCGATACGAGCGACGTGATCGAGGTGGGCAGGGTCGGCCTGGCCCGGAGCTGGGTGAGCCTCACGACGCTGCCCGCGCAGGTCGGAGGGCTGCACTTCGTCGACGGCTCGCACCGCTTCGGCGCCATCGATCGCACCCACTTGCAGATCGGTCCACCCGGCGGCGGGGACACGGCCACGCTCCACGGGTGCGACCTCTCGATCACCGACTACGGCGCGTTCGCGGCCGGAGACGCCACGCTCCACGCCGGGTACACCTTGCACGCCTCGCGGCGCAACCCCACTGGACGCACGCGCTACAGCGTGGCGGTCGTCTACGTGCCCGACGGCGTCCGGGTGGCTGAGCCCGCCGACGAGCTGCAGGAGCTGGCCATCGAGCTCCACACCCCGGGCAGACGACCTGGTGACGTCATCGACACCGCCGCCAACCCCATCCTGTGGCCGGCCGAGGCTGCGTGATCGGGATGCTCACCAACCCGTCGATCACGCCGCAGTTCCCGCTGCACCCCGCCGTCGTGGACATCGAGCTGACCAGCAGGTGCAACGCCA